>JBKKCW010000295.1:0-20682 GCA_046712485.1 Candidatus Limnocylindrales bacterium | reverse complement strand
CGAGGAAGGCGGCCAGCTCACGGAGGCGGTGCGGCGGCGGCCGTACGCGGTCGTCCTCCTCGACGAGATCGAGAAGGCGCACGCGGAGGTGTTCGACGTCCTGCTCCAGATCCTCGACGACGGCCGGCTGACCGACTCTCAGGGGCGGACCGTGGACTTCAAGAACACCGTGGTGATCATGACCAGCAACATCGGCAGCGCGGCGATCGCGGCCACCGGGGCAAGGGCCGGGGACGCCGCGTACGAGGCCATGAAGCGCGAGGTGACGGAGACTCTGAGCGCCCATTTCCGTCCCGAGTTCCTCAATCGGATCGACGAGGTGATCGTCTTCCATGCCCTGACGGACTCGGACCTCGAACAGATCGTGGACCTGTTGCTGGCCGAGCTGGCGCGACGCCTGGAGAGCCAGGATCTTGCCCTCGAGCTCACGCCTGCGGCCCGGGCGTTGATCGTTCGAGAAGGCACCGATCCGGCCTACGGCGCCAGGCCGCTCAAGCGCACGATCCAGCGCCTCGTCGAGAACCCGCTTGCCAGGGCGCTCGTTTCCGGCGAGTTCAAGCCCGGTGACCGGATCACGGCGGATGCGGATATCGGCACGGGGACGATCGTCTTCTCGAGCGAAGGGACGAGGGTCGTGACGGAAGGCGGCGCGCGCCCAGACGCGCGCCGCCGAGCCGGGACGGACGACGGAGCGCCCGTCGCCGCGGGCTCCGCCCGAACGCGCGACCCGTTCGACCTCCCGGGGACCGAGCAGAAGCGCGGCAACGGCGACCTGGTCAACTAGGTCCCTCCGAGACCCGGGTCGGCTGAGGGATGCGGTTCGAGGACCTCGTGGATAGGTTGGCGAGCATGCCTGCCGCCCTTCCGCCGCCAGCGGTCGGCGTGATCCCGGTCTTCACCGGTTCGGCGGCGATGCGACCGCCTGCCAGCCCGCTGAATCCGGCGGGTGTGCGATCAGCGGCCGTGCTCGTCCTGCTCTTCCCGGACGAGATCGGCGTCGCCCGTGTCGTCCTGACCGAGCGGGTGACCCGTGACGGGCACCACAGCGGCGAGGTCAGCTTCCCGGGCGGACGAGCAGAACCCGACGACGCGGACCCGGCGGCCACGGCGCTGCGGGAGGCGGCCGAGGAAGTCGCGCTCGACGCCACGGCCGCGAACGTCCGCGTGATCAGACAGCTCGAGCGGTTCTTGATCCCGGTCAGCAACTACGAGGTGACGCCCGTGCTGGCCCTCGCCGCGCGGCGACCCGTCCTCGTCGCGGCGCCCGACGAGGTCGCGAGCATCCTGACCCCCAAGATCGCCGACTTCCTGCCCGGTGCGCCGATGGAGATTGTCGAGCGCACGATCCGCGACTGGCCGATCCGGTACGGCGCCTATCGGGTGGATGGCCTCTCGGTGTGGGGCGCGACGGCACGCGTCCTCAGCCAGCTGGGTGCCGTGCTCGCGAAGTAGGGTGCGATCAGTGCCTGCCCGTCGCGGTCAACGGCGAGCACGCCGATCCCGCTTGAAGCGAATCACGTGTCCGGTCGGACCTCGATGAACCCGGCGGCCGTAAAGTCGCCGTCAAACGCCAAAGCCTCCCGCAACCTCTCTCGCCGCATGACTGCGAAGCTCGTGGCGTCAACAAACGAGTAGGACCGTTCGTCATGCCGACGAAGCCACGCCCATGCTTCACGCTCCAGCGGTTCTTCCACCCGTTCAACGGCCAACCACGGAGCAGCCTCGATCGCATCGAGGAACGCGACCCCTGAAGCGTGCCCGTCCCGTCGGCGGAGGAATGTCCACGTCTCTCCCGCGACAAGGTTGGTCGTCAGGATCGCCTGACCTGGCGCCCATAGACGCTTCGCGGCGGCATGGTTCGCATCGCGCCGGAGCCGGAGCGCGACCCAGAACGACGTATCAACGAACCTCACGCCTCGTAGACGACCTCGTCCACTGACGCGGGGTCGGCATCGCTGCCACCGATCCAGCGGCGGAACGGGTCCTCGATCGGACCGGGCTCGCCGAAGGATCGACGCACGGCATCGCGGATCAGCGCGGCCTTCGACCTCCGCTCACGCCGTGCACGCTGCGCGAGGGCATCGTCAAGATCCTCATCGATATAGATCTGCAGCCGTTTCACGAGTGGAGTATACATCCCTCAGCGATGTCTACGTCACATCGGTCAGCAGGGTAGCATCCCGAGTCTGTGCTTTGCCGCGGGGCGCCGGGAGCCCCCGAGGGACGTGTCGTTGTCAGGCGCACAGCTGGAACAGCTGAGCGTGAACAGGACCAACTTCCTGCCCAATCTGCGGGATTCCGCACCCCTCCACGAGGGAATGTCTCGAATTCGCCTCTGAGGACGACATCCGGGGCTGTCCGGCTCCGGGGCTGACGACATCCGGGGACTGCCCGGCTCCGGCCGCTGCCCGGTCCCGGCCGATGCCCAGTTCGGGCCGCCGGCTCCGGACTGCACGACCGACCCTGCCAGTGAACCTCCGGCGACCGACTTGGACGATGCCGGCGACACCGTGCGCCGTGCCGGCTCGTTCACTCCGGGCCCGACCGACCGGCGAGCAGCCAGGTCCGCGTCGGTCCCTTTCCCTTGAGTTCCACTGAGCCAACCGGCGTCAGCTCGAAGGCACGCCTCAGGCGCCTGGCGACCCGTTCTGACACCTGGATCTCGCCAGGAGGAGCCGACGTCTCGAGACGGCTGGCGGTATTGACCGTGTCACCCCAAACGTCATAAGCGAACTTGGCCGTGCCGATCACGCCCGCCGCGACCGGGCCGACCTCGATCCCGACACGGATCTGCCAGGTACCCGACGTGGCCTTGGTCGCGGTCCGCATCTCCAATGCCGCGCTTGCTGCGGCGATGGCCGGATCTTGAGGCATGCCGCCGTCGGCGGCGAGGCCAGCGACCGCGAGGTAAGCGTCGCCGATCGTCTTGATCTTCTCCACGCCATATCGACTACACGCGGCATCGAACGAGGAGAAGAGGGCGTTCAGGTCATCCACCAGTCGCGGCGCCGAAGTCCTGGCGGCGAGGTCCGTAAAGCCAACGAAGTCGCTGAACAGGACCGCGACGTCGTCGTGGCGTTCGGCGATCGTCGTCTCTCCGGCATGAAGCCGGTCGACGATCCGTTGTGGCAGGACGTTGAGGAGCAGGACTTCCGATCGCTGCCGCTCCGCCGCCAGATCCGCGAGCAGATGATCCATCAGCCGGGCATTGGTCTCGCGCATCTCCTCGAGCTGCTCCATGTTGCTCTCGAGGCGCCGGATCCTTCGCTTAAGCCGGAGGTTCTCCTTCTCGATCGCGTCCATGCCAGCCACTCGTCGCCGGCCGACTCAGGTGCCGAGGAGCAACGTCACGAACGTCTCGTTCAGCAGGCGGCTGCCGCTGTCGCCGATGGGGCCGATCTCGCCGTCGCAGTACAGCCCCGAGACCGGGATCGACGCGCCGAGCACGGATCGCACGAGCTCCGATTCGAGGTGCGTCCTGGATCCGAGCAGCCCCTTGCGGATGGCGCACGAGAAGACGAGGGCGGCCTCGGGCGTGGCGCCTGCCGGGAAGTCCGCCAGCGCCCTGGCGACCGACGACCGCGCCCCGGCCAGGATCTCGTCGGTGTTGGCAGTGGTCAGCTGGACTTCGCATCCTTCCGGGATCGTGCCCATGATCGTCATGCCGCGGTCTTCGCCGGACCAGGGCATCATCGTGCGCAGGTAGAAGTCCTCGCTGGACGACTCGAAGACCGCGAGCGGTGTGCCGGCCAGCCCGGCGCCCAGCACACCGACATAGCGCGAGACGAACTCGGCCGCGGGCCGACCGTCGATGCCTTCAACAAGGCCTTCGGCGCTGCCGGTGACGGTTCCGCGTCGGCCGATCGTCTTCCATCCGGTGCCAACCGCTGTCGCGGTCGCGACCGGGCCCGAGAACAGCAGGATGGCCAGGCCGTCGTCGGCCACCTCGCCGCCACCGAACTGGAGGGTAGGTCGCATCTCGCTGCTTCGACCGCGGCCCGAGCCGCCACCGACGATCACCACCACGTCCGGCAGGGCCTCCGCGAGTGCGTCCACGGTGCGCTGTGGATCGGTCACGAAGTTCTCGGCCAGGACGACGCAAGCCTTCGGATCGAGCGCCGTGCGGGTCATCGCGTCCATCGCCGCGGTTCGTGCCGTCGCGTCGACGTCATGCCCGAGACCGCGGGCGAATCCAACGGTGACGTCCACATCGTCCGAGGCGAACGCCGTAAGCGAGACCGAGTCCTCCTTGAAGCCGCCCACCGACGACATCTCTGCGGCCGATGTCGCCCCGACGACCTGCGTGCCCGGAAACGCCTCGTTGACAGCGGCCAGAATCGACGGCTCGAACGCCTCGTACGCGACGATCAAAATGGCCGCCTGCGGCGTCATACCGTCAAGCCCGGCCCGGCATTGCTCGATTGCCGCAGCGATCGCGTCACTCGCGTCGACGTCATCGCTGTGGCCTACAGCCATCTTGAGCAAGATCCCATCCCTTGCGGCGCTGGCTTGGTCGGTCGATGATACGCGCCTACAGGGGCTCTCCATCCGCGTCGATCCGGCGCGTTGGATCAGGCACGCGCTCCGCCAGCGCGCCGTTGGCCCGCCCGAGCGGGACGGACCCCGGCACGAGCTCGCGTGCCCGGCCAAGGATTGCGCCCTTGTCGTCGGCGCCGGCGAGCTCGACCACGAATGCGCGCATCTCCGAGTGCTCCGTCCAGGCCGAGTGGATCTCGTCGGCCGGCCAGAGCGCCGCCTCGCCCGCCGCGATCCGCGTCCGCTCGCCGCCGACGCCGACCCAGCCACCGCCCTCGACGACGATGAAATACGTGGTGTTCGGGTTCGAATGCGGCTCGATTCGGGCGCCGCGGGCGAAGGCGAGCTCCGCGATGATCCCCCGCCCATCCGAGTGCAGGACCTGACCGGTCAGCCCGGTGGAGCCGTCCGGGCCCTCGGGCCGCCGGTGACCGACGCCAAACCGGCGGATCTCGATCGGCACCGGGCGTCGACGACTACCGCCGGCGGCGCTGGGAGCGTCGGCTGCCGCGCCGCCGGATCGTGGCCTCGGGGTCTGCGAACTTCTGCTTGCTGAAGTACCGCTCGCGGGCAAGCCGGGCCTCGTGCGCGGCGAGGATCGGCGGGAAGCGCCGGAACCGGATCCAGACAAGGGCGCCGATCCCGATGAGCTCGGTCAGGAGCACCAGGAACAGGTCGAAGACGAAAAGCGATTCGACGATCAGCAGGCTGAACGTGATCAGGCCGGTCCACCACAGCCATTCCCACATGTCGAGATACGGCGGATGTCGGTGGAGCGCGCGAGTGCGGAGCGCGTACAGGACGCCAAGGATCACGAGCAGGATCAGGGACGAGATCCAGGTCGGGTGGAAGAGGTCCGGGAAGTTGCGGTGGTTGAAGGACAGGAACAGGTAGTCCCAGGGGGCGAGCGTCACGCTCAAACCTCGCGTCGTGTGGTGTGGATTGGTGCCGGGAGTATGCCACGTCAGCGGGTATACTCGGCCCGAGCGTGGGGCGCCGGCGCACCGTATCGGGGGCCAGGTTGGAAGCGCCCTGAACGACGTGCCACGTGGCGAACGGGAGGATGGCCCCGGGTGCGAGCCCTGTTGTCAGTGGCGAACCGAGACGGGATCGCCGCATTTGCCCGCGACCTCCTGAACCTTGGTTTCGAAGTGTTCGCCACGGACGGGACGCGTGATTTCCTGGCGGCCGACGGCATCGAGGTCGCGTCGGTCTCCGAGCTGACCCAGGCCCCCTCGAGCGTCGGCGGTCAGGTCAAGACCTTCCATCACGCGGTGTACGCCGGCATCCTGGCGCGGCGCGACGTGCAGAAGCAGCTCGATGAGCTGCGCGAGCAGGGGATCGGCCTGATCGATCTCGTCGTCGTCAACGTCAAGCCCTTTGCCCCCGCGATCGGCGCGAAGCTCGTCGGTCTCGATGAGGCGATCGAGATGATCGACGTCGGTGGCGCGGCCCTGCTCGGGGCCGCGGCCCGAAACTCGGCAGGCGTAGCAGCCGCGTCGGATCCAGCGCATTACCCGGTCATCACGCAGGAGCTCAGGGAGATGGGCATCGTCAGTCCGGAGACGCGGGCCCGACTCGCGGCCGAAGCCTTCAGCACGGTGGCCGCCTATCACGCCGAGATCGCGGCCTATCTCAACCAGATCTCGGGCAACCTCTTCCCGAGCCGGCTCGCCATCGTGCTCGAAAAGGTCAACGATCTGCGCTACGGCGAGAACCCGCACCAGCACGCGGCGGTCTACCGCGAGACGACCCATCGAAGCGGCACCGTCGCCGACGCCACGCGCCTCCAGGGGGATCTGCCGTCGTTCAACAACCTGCTCGATCTCGACGCGGCGTACCGGATCGCCCGCGACTACACGGCGCCCACAGTCGCGATCGTGAAGCACACGGATCCCGTCGGCCTGGCCTCGCACGACGAGCTTGTCGAGGCCTACCGGCATGCCGTCGAGACCGATCCGGTCGCGGCGTTCGGCGGCATCGTGGCTGTCAATCGCGAGCTGGACGGGGCGACCGCCCGGGAGATCGCGGCCAACTCGTACGAAGCGGTCGTGGCGCCCGGCTTCAGCCAGTCTGCGCTGGGCATCCTGCGCGGCAAGCCCGGGCTGGAGCTGCTTGCCGTCCCGCCCGATCCGACCGAAGGCATGCGCGACTACGGCATCGCCAGCCTCGACTTCAAGCGAATCGCGGGCGGGCTGCTCGTCGAGACGCACGATGAGCTCGGGCTCGATCGAGGCCAGCTCCAGGTGGTCACGAGCCGCCGCCCGACGCTCGACGAGCTGACGGACCTGCTCTTCGCCTGGCGGGCCGTTCGCCACGTGCGGTCCAATGCCGTGATCCTTGCCCGCAACGGCGCGACGGTCGGGATCGGTGCCGGCCAGGCCAGCCGGCTCGTGTCCGTCGAGATCGCGCTCCGCCGGGCCGGCGATCGGGCCAAGCTTGCGGTCATGGCCTCCGATGCGTACTTCCCGTTCCCCGACGGCATCCAGGCTGCGGCGGTGGCCGGGGTCACGGCGATCATCCAGCCCGGCGGCTCGATCCGGGACGAGATGGCGATCGAAGTTGCCGACCGCCATCACATGGCGATGGTGTTTACGGGGAGACGGCATTTTCGACACTGAGAGGAGACGCTGATCCGACACGCTCGATTCGTTGGCCGCTCCGCGCCGACGCTTACGCACTTTTCAGTGCGCGCGCGCCGGTGCTCACGGCCGCCTTTCGATCGCACCGGCTGAGCGTCTCCGACCGGGATCTGATCTGATGGAACAGCTGCTCGCGCTCGAGATGATCCGGGTCACGGAGGCCGCGGCCATCGATTCGGCGCGCTTCATGGGACGAGGCGAGCGCGACGAGGCCGACGCCGCTGCGACCGAGGCGATGCGCCGGACGATGGAGGAGATCGAGTTCGACGGCCGGATCGTCATCGGCGAAGGTGAGCGCGACGAGGCGCCGATGCTCTACATCGGCGAACGCGTGGGGCGCCAGACTGCCGAACGGGGAGAGGTTCCCGCGATCGACATCGCGGTCGATCCGCTCGAGGGAACGAACCTCGTCGCCCACGGCCAGGCGGGCGCGATCACGGTGCTCGCCGCGTCGGAGGCAGGCGGCCTGACCCACGCCCCGGACACGTACATGGACAAGTTGTGCGTGGGACCCGTCGTCGCGGGAAAGGTCGACATTCGCGAGTCCCCGACGGAGAACCTGGGCCGGATCGCGGAGGCCCTGGGACGGCGCGTCGGCGACATCACCGTGGTCATCCTCGAGCGGCCGCGCCACGACGACCTGATCGCCGAGGTCCGCAGCGCGGGCGCCCGGATCAAGCTCATCGGAGACGGGGACCTGTCGGCCGCGATCTCATGCGCCGTGTCCGGGACCGGCGTCCATGCCGTGATGGGCATCGGTGGCGCTCCCGAAGGCGTGATCACCGCGGCCGCCTTGCGTTGTCTCGGAGGCGAGATCCAGGCGCGGTTCCGGTACCGCAGCCCGGGGGAGCGCGAACGCGGAGCGCAGATGGGCCATGGCGACGAGGATCGCGTCTACGTGACGGAGGATCTCGCTCCGGGCGAGAGCATCGTGTTCGCGGCGACCGGCGTGACCGCCGGCGACCTGCTCAGCGGGGTCAAGTTCTTTGGCGGCGGCGCCCGTACCCACTCGCTCGTGATGGCCTACCAGGCCAAGCAGGTCCGCTTCGTCGACACCGTCCACATGTTCGACCGGGACAGCCCGCCGCGCGTCCGGTTGTAAAGGGCCGGCCCCGGCTCGCCGCCGCGCGTCCATCGTTGCCTCGAGACGCGGCCGGAACGGCGTTCGGGCCCTGCCCGACGACGCGGCTGGCGATGTGAGGGGGGCTAACGGGACATCCGGCGATCGATCACCGCGGCAAGGGTCCTGGCGAATCTCCACGTCTCGTGGTGGGTGTTGTAGAGCGGGATGGGCGCCACGCGGATAATGTCCGGTGCTCGATGGTCGACGACGACGCCGTGGGCGGCGAGATGCGCTAGCACGGCTTCAGCGCCGGCGAACCTGAGTGACAGCTGCGCGCCACGCGCATCTGGATCCGTAGGTGTGACCACGTCGATCCCCAGGTCCTCGAGGAGTGCAGCCAGGTAGCCGGTCAGCGCCACCGATTTCGCGCGAAGCTCCGGCATCCCGACCTCCTCGAAGATCGCGAGCGAGGCCGCCAGCGGCGCCAGTGCCAGGATCGGTGGGGTCGATGCCTCCCAGCCGGCGGCACCCAGTGCCGGCTCGAACGTGTCGACCATGTCGAACCGCCGATCGGGATCGATCCCCCACCACCCGCCCAGCCGTGGTGTCGCCGGATCCCGGCCGTGGCGATCGTGAACGAAGATCGCGGCAACCGATCCAGGCCCGCCGTTGAGGTACTTGTAGGTGCACCACGCGGCGAAATCGACGTCCCAGTCGTGGAGCGACAGCTCGACATTGCCCGCGGCGTGCGCCAGGTCCAGCCCGACCATCGCCCCGGCGGCCCGCCCGGCGGCCGTCAATCGTTCGATCTCGTGCGCCTGCCCAGTCGCGAAGTTGACGCCCGCCAACCACACAAGCGCAAGGTCCGCCGCGTGCTGCCGGATCGCCGCCTCGAGGTCGCTCGCCGAGACGGGCGATGAGCCGTCGCGACCCTCGACGACGACAAGATCAACGGCCGGATCCAGCCCGCGCTGGAGCAGGTGGCTCGTCAGCGCATGGCGGTCCGACGGGAACAGCGGCCCGTCAGCGAGGATCCGCCGACGACGCCCATCCGGGCGGTAGAACGAGGCAAGCAGCAGGTGGATGTTGACGGTCAAGGCGTTGAGGATCGCCACCTCGGACGGGTGCGCGCCCACGATCCTGGCCATCGGCTCGCGCAGTCGGTCCGTGTAGGTGAACCACGGTCGGACAGGGTCGAACCAGGCGTCGACACCCAGCCGGGCCCAGGCGTCGAGCTCGGCGTCGATGGCCGTGCGCGCCGACCGGGGCTGGAGACCGAGCGACTGCCCGGCGAGATAAATGACGGGGTCGCCGGCGGGACCGACGGGAAGGAGGAAACGCTCGCGGTGGGCCCTCAGCGGGTCGGCGGCATCGCGGGCGAGCGCATCCGCCTCGGTCAAGAGCGCGTCAGCCAAGGCGCAGGTTCGGCAGCACCTCGCGACCGAAGACCTCGATGAACTCCTTCTGGTTGCGCCCCACGTTATGCAGATGGATCTCGTCGAAGCCCATGTCCACGTAGTGCTGGATGTTCTCGGTCTGGGCCGCGAGGTCCGAGGCGACCTCGCAGCGGTTGATGAAGTGTTCAGGCCGGACGAGCTTGGCCATGAGCGCGAAGTCCTCGGGGTTCCTGATGTCCCCCTTGGGGAACGCCATGCCGCCGTTTGGCCACTCCCGCAGCGCGTTGTCCATGGCTTCCTCGTCGCTGGGCGCCCAGGACAGGTGGATCTGGAGCATCCTGGGCTTGCCGGTCGGGTCCTTGCCGGCTTCCCGGGCACCCTCGTTGAACTTGTCCCAGAGCATGCCGATCTTCTCGTCCGCCGCCCCGACCGTGATCATCCCGTCCGCGAACTTGCCAGTGCGCTTTGCGTTCACCGGTCCAGCCGTCGCGACGTAGATCGGAACGGGCACCTCCGGGCGCGTGTAGAGCTTCGCGCTCTCGAGCTTGAAATGTTCGCCGCGGTGCTTGACCACGTTCCCGGTGAACAGCTTGTTGATCACCTCGATCGCCTCGAAGAGCATCGCGCTCCGGACGTTGGCCTCCGGCCACTCACCGCCGATGACATGCTCATTGAGTGCCTCGCCCGCTCCCAGGCCCAGCCAGAACCGCCCCGGGAACATGGCACCCAGCGTCGCCGCGGCGTGGGCGATCACCGCCGGGTGGTAGCGGAAGCCCGGGCACGTGACGGCCGTGCCGAAGGGCAGAGTGGTCCGCGTGCCGAGCGCGCCCATGAACGCCCAGGCAAAGGCGCTCTGACCCTGCTGCGGCGTCCAGGGGTGGAAATGTTCGCTGACCATGAACCCGGCAGAGAAGCCGGCGTCCTCCGCCGCGGCGCAATAGTCGAGCAGGTCCGTCGGGTGGAACTGCTCGAGCATGGCGGCATAGCCGATCTTGGTCGTCACGTGGGTCTCCGAGTGGGCATGTACGAGCCACCGGAGCGTAGCATCAGCGGCCGAGAAACCTCGGCAGTTGAGGGTCAACGGAATGGCGAGCCAGCCGCAACCGACGATCGTGGCGATGGGTGGGGGTGGCTTCTCGATGGAACCGGACAACCCGCTGCTCGACGACCACATCCTGGCGCTGGCGCGCAGGGGACGTGGTCGCGAACGACCGCGCATCTGCTTCATGGCGACCGCGAGCGGGGACTCTCCGCAATACATCGCCGACTTCTACGCCGCCTTTGCCCGCCGTTCGGAGGCGACCCACCTCGGTCTGTTCGATCGCAGGGTCGGCGACATCGAGCAGTTCCTGCTCGAGCAGGATGCGATCTACGTGGGCGGTGGGAACACGGCAAACATGCTGGCGATCTGGCGTGTCCATGGCGTCGATCAGGCGCTCGCCCGAGCGTGGGAGGCCGGCGTCGTGCTGTCGGGGCTGTCAGCGGGTTCGAATTGCTGGTTTCAGTCCGCGACGACCGACTCGTTCGGCCCGCTGGCGGCGCTTCGGGATGGGTTGGGGTTCCTCCCCGGAAGCCACTCCCCACACTACGACGGCGAGCCGGCCCGGCGGCCCACCTTCCAGCGACTGATCGGCGAGGGGGTCCTGCCCGACGGGTTCGCGGCCGACGACGGTGCCGGACTCGTCTTCCACGGAACCGAGCTCGCCGAGGTTGTCACGTCGCGACCCGGCGCTCGAGCCTATCGCGTGGAGCGTGCGTCCGATGGCAACGCCACGGAGATCGAGCTCCCGACCCGCTATCTCGGCTGAAGCGGTCGCCAGGCCCCGGCTGCACGGTCCCAGGCGCCAATTGGACGCACGGCCTCGGCGCCTTCCACCGCCAAACGGTCGCGTCGTGCCGTCTCCACCGTCCGGCCCCAGCCCGGGGGGACGAGACCCGGGGCAAGATCGGCGAGCGGCGCGAGGACGAAGAGCCGCGAGCCGGCCCCTGGGTGCGGGACCACGAGCAGCCTCGGCGCGCCCGGATCGGGCGTCGCGTCGAGCGACCGAGCCTGTGGCGGGCGTTCGATCGCAAGGTGTGCCCGTCCAAAGACGAGCAGGTCGAGATCGAGCTCGCGCGGACCCCAGCGGCCGCGGCGCTGTCGACCGAAGTCGCGCTCGAGCCGCTTGAGCGACAGCAGGAGGTCGAGCGCCGAAGCGGCCGGTTCTGCGCGTGACTCGGTCGAGATGTCCAGGGCCACGACCGCGTTGCGGAACTCGGGCTGGTCATGGACCCCGACCGGAGCCGTCGCGTACAACCGCGAGACGCCGGAGACCCGGCCGCCATCGAGGTCCCAGAGCGCCCGGACCGCCGCGGCAAGTGTCGCCTCGGGGTCCCCGAGGTTGGCGCCGAGGCCGATGTAGGCGCGAACGCGATGCTTGGTCACGGTTCACCAGTCAGGCGGCGGATAGACTCGACCTCCATGACCTCCCGTCCGGTCGGCGTTCGCATCTTCCATTCGGTGCCTGGAACCGCGGCCGATCCGATCGAGCGCTGGGTTGCCGACGCGCGGGCCGCGCTCGCCGAGCGCCACAGGGTCAGGTTCGTCGACGCGGGGGCGGCCAACGTCGCGGTCGTCGCCGGGCCGCCAGACGATACACCGTTCGGTGCGCGACTCCGGGGCATCGTTGATGCGGAGCGACCCGCGGGTCTGGTCATCCTGGGGTCGGGCGCGATCCCCCTGGCCACGGCACGGGACTACCGCGACCTGGTTGCGGCGGCTGCTGGAGAGGACCGATCCGCGCTCGCCAACAACCGGTTCTCCGCTGACGTCGTCGCCGTGGCCTGCGCCGAGGCGTTGGTCGGGATCCCGGACCTCCCCGGCGACAACGCCCTGCCGAGGTGGCTGGCAGAAGTGGCCGGGTACCGGGTCGATGACCTCCGTGCTCGATGGCGCCTCGCCATCGATATCGACGGTCCACTCGAGCTCCTGCTGCTCGGCCATCCGGGCGGACCCGACGGTATCGACCTCGAACGCGTTCGCGCCCGCCTGGCATCGGCGAGCGCAGTCGCCATGGATCGGCGGGCGGAGGTGGTTGTCACCGGGCGGGTTTCGGCGGCCACGTTGACCTGGCTGGAGCGGGGGATCAACGCCCGCGTCCGCGCGATCATCGAGGAGCGGGGTCTGCGTGCGGCAAGCCGGCTCGCGCAGGGGAGCCCCGCCGGCGCGGTCACGCCCGCACGGCCGCCCCGATCGCTGCTGGGTGCTCACCTCGAAGTCATTGGCCCGGGCCACATTGGCTCACTGTTGGCCGAGCTGGGCGACGCCGCCTTTGTCGACACCCGCGTCCTCCTGGCACATCGCCTTGGCCCCGACGAGCGTGCGTGGCCGGTCGCGGGCGATCGATTCGCCTCGGATCTCCTCGCGGCAGAACGAGTCCGGGATCCGTGGCTGCGCGAGCTCACGGAGGCGGCCCGGGCGGCACCGATCCCGATCCTGCTGGGTGGCCACTCCCTCGTCGGACCGGGTCTCCGGCTGCTGCTGGGCAGATCCCGGGGAAAGACGCGACAGGCCAACACCGCATGGAGCTGACACCGGGTCTGCGCCGCGAGCCGCCACCCGACCTCGATGCAGTCGGCCAGGATGGCGAGCTCGTCGCGCGGATCCATGCCGAGATCGCGCGAACCGGTCCGCTGACCTTCGCACGCTTCATGGAGCTTGCCCTGTACGACCCCGCGGGTGGCTACTACCGCTCGGCGCTGGCGCGGCCTGGGCGGCACGGCGACTTTCTGACGGCGCCGGAGACGCACTCCATCTTCGGTGCCGCCATCGCCCGGGGCATCCGGGACGCCTGGGAACGCCTGGGGAGGCCGGACCCGTTCACGCTTCGCGAACACGGCGCCGGGTCGGGGACACTGGCCGTCGCCATCTTCGACGGCCTCGAACGCGAGGGCTCGGACCTGGCAGCCGTCCTGCGCTACGACCCGATCGACATCGAGCCGCGGCGTCTCGACGACATCGCGGCTCGCTTCGACGCGGCGGGTCGGGTCAGGGCCCTCGTCGACCCGGGCGAATCTGGCAAGCCGATCGTGGGTGTGATCCTCGGCAACGAGGTGCTCGACGCGCTCCCGACCCACAGGGTCGTCGAGCGTGGTGGTCGCCTCCTCGAAATCCTGGTTGGTTCGGCCGATGGCCGATTCGTCGATGTCGAGGCCGACCCCACGACCGCCGCCCTCGCCGCCCGGCTCGTGACCGAGGGGGTCGAGCTTGTCGAGGGGCAGCGCGGCGAGATCTGCCTCGCGCTCGACGACTGGATGGCCGGGGTCGCATCCGGCCTGGCCAGGGGACTGCTTCTGCTCATCGACTACGGCTACGCGGCAGCCGATCTCTATGATCCCCGCCGTCGACGCGATGGGACGTTGCTTGCGTACGTGCGCCAGCGCGCCCGCGACGACCCCTACCGCAACGTCGGCCGGCAGGACCTGACGGCACACGTCGACGTGACCGCCGTGGAACGGGCTGCCGCGCAGGCCGGGCTCTCACACCTCGGGACGACGACCCAGGCCGAATTCCTCGTCGGTCTCGGCACCGAGGAGCTGCTCCGATCGATCCAGGGGGACCCGGCCACCACCATGGAGGACTACCTGGCCGTCCGCTCGAGCCTCAGGCGCCTGCTCGATCCCGCGGTCACGGGGCGGTTCCGAGTGATGGCGTTCGGTCGGGACTGGCCCAAGGGCCCTCCGCTCGACGGGTTCAGCTTCCGGCTCGAGCGACGTTGACGACGGTCATGGACTGGACTCGCACGAGTATCGGGGCCGATTCCGGTCCCGGCAGCAAACGCCGGCAGCACCGGCCCAAGGAGCGGCGAGGCGGGCCGCATGAAGCTCCAGCCGAAGGGATCACGCTTGAGTCTCCGCCGGGGTCGCCCTGGCCGGGGTCGCCTGTCGGTGGCCACCACGTGTTTCGCGACGGCCACAGCGCCGTCCCAATGGGTCACGAACCGCTCCTGCCCGCCGTGCGCCTGGGCGTCGGGTCGCCTGACCCTGCCCGCATCGCCAATAGCGCTACGTCCCGGGCTACCCGCGGGTCAACGTGGGCGGGCGCTCCGCTCGAAGCCAGTTCGACCACGTCCCATCGACGATGTCGGCCCGGTTCAGCGCTGCCAGCGATGACCGAAGCGGCAAGCCGACGCCGAGAGCCCCTGTGGACCCGCTGGGCCTGGACCTTGACCGCCGTCTAACCCCCAATCAATCGGTATGGGCGATCCCCGGGCGACCTAGCGATGCCGACGCTGGATGCTCCTTGTGCGCTGGCCGATGTTTCCCATGGGCGCGGGGTCTTGATATTCCCCTCGTGGTCGGTCGCTGAGACGACACTCTCTGTTCGGATTCGGCGTGGTTCACGCTGGGATGTGGCGGATGTGCGCCTGTTGGTAACGCCGAGGGCCAGGGGCCGGGGGTCGGGGGTCGGCGGAACCAGCCCAAACCCCACCGGACTACGGCCAACCACCTATTGCCGCTCACCTGACGTTCGCGGCACGCTGTGCCTCGGTCGGGCCCGATCCCGCTGAAGTGGTTCGCGTTCCTGCACGCGCGCTCGGCGCGGACCGCCTGGCGGTGTCCCGGGGGCACCCGGATCGGCGCCCGACCGAACTCCCGCTGCTAGAATTCGCCGTGGGGAGGCGCGCCCGACTCGAGCGTGCCTCGGTGCTCCGCAGGTTCCGTGGAGCCGGTGACCGTCCCGAGCGGGTGGTCGCTCGAAGGGAGTTCGATTGACCGGCATCTGGTACGTCCTGGGGTTCGCCTTCGCGGGCGTGTCGTTCGTGTTCCTGACGATCGGGGCAGCCTGGCTGGTATCTCACCGGAACAGGGGTGACGAGCACAAAGGCCTGCCCTATGAGTCGGGGATCGACACCTACGGCGACACGCACGGTCGCTTTGGGCTGTCGTTCTATATCTACGCGCTGCTCTTCGTTGCCTTCGACATCGAGGTCATCTTCATCTATCTGTGGGCCCTCGTGTTCCGCGACCTCCTGCTGGGTGGCCTCGTGAGCATGTTCATCTTCGTGGCGATCCTGCTGCTCGGGCTTGCCTATGCCTGGCGAAAGGGGGCGCTGACATGGCGCTGAACCGCGAACCGCCGCCGACGGCGAACCTGGGCAGCGGCCCCGAGGACACGACAGGGATCGCGTCGGACGTGGCCGCCCAACCGGCCCTTCCCGCCAGGCGACCGAGCGACGCGGTCGTCAGCCCGATCGTCGTCCCGAACACGCTCTGGCAGGCGGCCGATCCCGAGGCCTACGACGGCGGCCGACCCACGGATATCACGCACCTGCGCGAATACGAAGCGAGTGGCGCGGGGCGGCGTGACGACGGCCGCTGGAGCGCTGTCCTCGAAGTCATCCCGACGAAAGCGGACTACGTCCTGGACCTGATCCGGATGAACAGCCTGTGGCCGCTGCTGTCCGGTCTCGCATGCTGCGCGATCGAGATGATGTCGACCGCCACCTCGAAGAACGACATGGACCGCTGGGGCATGTTCCCGTTCAGGGCGAGCCCGCGCCAGGCGGACGTCCTGATCGTGGCGGGCACGCTGACGACCAAGATGGCGGGGCCGCTCGTCCGCCTGTGGGAGCAGATGCCGGAGCCGAAGTGGTGCGTGGCGATGGGCGATTGCACCTGTTCGGGCGGTCGTTACAAGCGGAGCTACTCGACGGTGGAGGGGATCGACCGGGTCATGCCCGTCGATGTCTACGTCCCTGGCTGTCCCCCGCGCCCCGAGGGCCTGATCTACGGAATGATGAAGCTCCAGCAGCTCGTCAAGGACCGCCGCGGACACTGGCCGGAACGGGCGATCGGACCCACCGTCCCCCAGGAAATCTAGGCGTGGACCCACGGTTCAAGGCTCGCCTGGAGGCGCGCTTCGCGGCCCAGCTGACCGGGCCCATCCGGCAGCGACACGACCAGACCGAGATGCGGATCGCCCCCGGCGATGTCGTCTCGGTGATGACCGCGTTGCACGACGAGCCTGAGCTGCGCTTCGAGTTTCTGAGCGACTTGTGCGGCGTGGACACCGGCCATGACATGCAGGTCGTCTACCACCTCTGGAGCGACTCGACGACGGACTGGTTGCGGGTGATCGCCGACGGGTTGTCGCGCGACGATCCAAGGGCGCCATCGGTCACCTTCCTGTGGAAGGGCGCCGAGTGGATGGAGCGCGAGGCCTACGACATGTTCGGCATCACCTTCGAGGGCAACCGGGACCTGCGCCGCATCTACATGCCGCCCGACTACCAGAGCTTCCCGCTGCGAAAGGACTTCTACCTGCCCGACGACGCGGCTCGTTCGCCGGGAGCCGGCGTTCGCCCGATGGAACGGTCGCACACACCGTCCAATGCCCCGGCCACGGCGCTCGTGCGCCGGATGCCCGCGTAGCAGCGTGACAGACCGATGACCACCGCCAGCATCCCCTCGGACGACCCGCGGGTCACCCTCGATCGCGACCTCGGCGTGTTCGAGCCGGTCCCGCCGTATCCGCCGAGGACGGAACGCGAGGCCGAGTTCTACACGCTCGGCGATGGGCAGATGTTCATCAACATGGGCCCACAGCACCCATCGACCCACGGCGTGCTCCGGGTTGTCCTCAAGCTCGACGGCGAGAAGGTCGTCGACCTCGACCCCGTCCTCGGCTACCTGCACCGCGGCGTCGAGAAACTGTGCGAGAACGCCGACTACCACCAGGTCATCAGCCAGGTCGATCCGCTCGAGTACGTCAGCTCGCTGTTCTGCGAATGGTCCCCCGTGATGGCCTTCGAGAAGCTGATGGACATCGAGGTGCCGCGACGCGCGGAGTACATCCGGGTCCTCTCGTCCGAGCTCAACCGCGTCGCCAGCCACGCGCTCTTTCTCGGTTGGATGGCGCTCGACCTGGGCGGGCTCACGCCGATCCTGTGGTCCTTCATCGAGCGCGACGAGATCGTCGACATGTTGTCGTCGCTGACGGGCGCTCGGATGTTGTTCAACTACTTCCGGATCGGTGGCGTCAACGGCGATGTGAACCACGAGTTCATGAGCCGGCTGGGGGACTGGATGAGCAGGGCAACCGAGCAGATCGACGCCGGCAATGGTCTGCTCAACGAGAACGAGATCTTCGTCCGCCGGATGCGCGGTCTGGGCACGATCGATTCGAAGACGGCGCTGCGCATGGTCATGACCGGACCGAACCTGCGGGCGACGGGCATCCCCTTCGACGTGCGACGGGCACACCCGTACAGCGTCTTCCCGGAGCTCGAGTTCGACATCCCGACCCGGACCGAAGGTGACTGCCTCGCTCGCTACCTGCTGCGGATGGACGAGATCAAGCAGAGCCTCCGGATCATCGACCAGTGCCTGCACCAGATGCCGGATGGTCCGATCATGGCCAAGCTGCCCCGACTGCTGCGTCCCCGCCCGGGTCGCGCCTACGCTGCCGTCGAGGGCCCGCGCGGCCAGCTCTCCACCTACGCGATCAGTGACGGCACCGACCAGCCGTTCCGCATGCGGATCCACGACCCGTCGTTCATCCACCTCCAGTCGGTCGGCCTGATGATGCCCGGGCATCTCATCGCGGACACCATGGCCATCATGGCCTCGTTAGATCCAATAATGGGAGGGGTAGATAAGTGATCCCTCCTGCTCGGCGGGCGCGGCGACGGCCGATGCGCGCGCTGGAGGCTCCGCGCGCTCGCTCACGCACCTTGGGGTGCGCTCGCTCCGGTGCTCCCCTCCGCCTTCGCCTCAGCGCGCCCCACCGCCCGCAAGGCAAAACCACATGACGGTCATCGCCCGGTCGTGGAATCGGTTGACCTTGCCCGGGAAGGTCATCTTCACCGCCGTTCCGGTCCTCATCGCGTTGACCGTCGCCCTGGTCCTCGTGATCGTCGTCCTCGGCCAGCCGATCCTCGACATCCTGGTCGCGCAGCTGCCGATCGTCCGGTTCGTGCTGGCGGCCACGATCATCCTGCTGATGACCATTCCCACGGCCTTCCTGATCATCTACATGGAGATGAAGATCATCGCGCTGATGAATCTCCGGATTGGGCCGGACCGGGTCGGACCGTTCGGATCGCTGCTGTCGGTGGTCCACGGGCTCAAGGTGCTGATGAAGGAGGACTTCACGCCGACGGGCGCCGATTCGCTCGTGTTCACCTGGGCCCCGGTCGTGACCTACCTGGCCAGCGTCATGACGCTGCTGGTCATCCCCTTCGCGCCCGGGCTGTACGGCCAGGACTTCAACATCGGCCTGCTCTACTTCTTCGCGGTCGGCGGCCTGTCCGTCGTCGGGCTGCTGATGGCGGGCTGGTCGAGCTACAACAAATACTCGTTGCTGGGCGGCCTGCGTTCGGCGGCCCAGGTCATCAGCTACGAGATCCCCCTGACCCTGTCGGTCGTGGGGCTGATCCTCCTCGCGGGCACCATGAGTCTCAACCAGATCGTGCTCAACCAGTCCGGCTGGTTCACCGACTGGTACGTCTTCCAGCAGCCTCTGGGCGTGCTCATCTTCTTCATCGCCGCGACGGCGGAGGCCAACCGCACCCCGTTCGACCTGACGGAGGCTGACTCGGAGATCGTGGCCGGCTTCGCCACGGAGTACTCGGGCATGCGGTTCGGGTTCTTCTTCTTCGCCGAGTACGTGAACGTCTTCATCATCTCGGCGCTGACGGTGACGCTCTTCTTCGGCGGCTGGAACGCCCCGTTCCCATGGCCGTGGCCGGTCACGTTGTCGCTCGACCCGGGTGGTCTTGGCATTGGGCTGCTGCTTCTCGTCGCGATCGTCCCGCTCGTCCTGACCATCGTGTTCGCGGTCCCGTTCTGGATCGCGAGCTCGCGGATCAAGGGCTGGCAGGCCCTGATCGGCGGGTTCGTGCTGGCGAACCTGTTCCTGGTCGCCGTCGTCGGCGCCGGCCTGTACATCGGGCTCGACTGGGTCGCAGGCGTCCTGTGGTTCATGCTCAAGACGTACGCCTTCGTCTTCACCTTCGTGTGGATGCGCGGCACGCTGCCGCGGGTACGCATCGACCAGCTCATGGACTTCGCCTGGAAGTGGCTGCTGCCGGCGTCCCTGCTCAACCTGTTCGTGACGGCCGCCGCCATCGTGGTGGTCGAGCGATGAGCATCCGTACGGACGCGCGATGAGTACGGAGTTGGGCGCGTGACGAACCTGATCCCGGGTCTGGGGCTCGCCAAGGGCATGGCGTTGACCCTGCGCCGGTTCTTCGAGCCCAAGGTCACCGTCATGTACCCGGAGGACCGGCGGGACCCGCCCCACAAGTGGCGTGGCCGGCTGCAGCTGCTCTACGACGAATGGGGCACGATCAAGTGCGAGACGTGTTTCCAGTGCGCCCAGGCCTGCCCGATCGAGTGCATCGACATGGGTGGCATCGACACCCGCGGTCGCTACCACGTTCACTGGGGGCCGCCGGAAACCTACGGGGAGCGCCGCGAGGAATCGGCGCTCCGGCGATCCGGCCGCACCGTCCCCGATCCCGCATACCTGCCGTTCGCGGCGGTCGATCTCACAGCCGTCGACGCGATCCTCGAGGCGTTCGACCACGATCCGGCGCACATGCTGGCAATCCTCGAGGCGACGCAGGGCGCCTACGGCTACCTCCCAGTGGCGGCCCTCAAGCAGATCAGCAACCGGACCGGCGCCTGGTACGCGATGATCTACGGCACCGCGAGCTACTACGCCCACCTGCGGTTCGAGCCACCGACGGCCACCGCCCAGACGGCCGCGATGGATGCTCACCGACCGTCCGAGCTCGCCTACCTCGGGGCGCTCGACGCCGCGCTGGCCGGCAGCCAGGCCAAGTCGAGCCGCGGAGCGCCCAACTGATGCCGGACCTGCTGACGAGGCCACCGGCGTGGCCGACGATCCTGCTCGAACGCGCCGGCGCGGCCGATCCGACCGATCTGGACAAGGCGGCGGGGGCGGGCGCCTTCGATGGCCTCCGTCGGGCGATCCGCGACCTCGGCCCGACCGGGACCATCGCGACGATCGCCGCGTCGGGTCTTCGCGGCAGAGGCG
>JBKKCW010000294.1:0-4631 GCA_046712485.1 Candidatus Limnocylindrales bacterium | reverse complement strand
GTCGCTCAGCCGGGCCGATTCGAGATCGAACTCGATCGGCAGGTCGCAGATGATCCGCGACAGCTCGTGGCCCATCGCGATCTGGTCGCGGTGCTCGAGCAGCTTGTCGCGGAGCTTCTCGGGCGTGACCTCGTCGATCCGGGTAAACAGCGTGTCGAGGTCGCCGAACTCGCGGATGAGCCTGGCCGCGGTCTTCTCGCCGACTCCCGGGACGCCCGGAATGTTGTCCGTCGGATCGCCCTTGAGCGCCTTGTAGTCGATCATCTGGTCGGGGCGCAGCCCGAACCGCTCGTCGATCCTCGCGACGTCGTACATCACCGTGTTCTCGACGCCTGACCGCGTCGTCATCAGCCGTGTTCGCGGCGTCACGAGCTGGAGCATGTCCAGGTCGACGGTCACGATCGTCGTCTCGAGGTTCTCGTTCGACTCGAGCTGCCTGGCGATCGTGCCGATCACGTCGTCCGCCTCGTAGCCCTGCATCTCGTAGACAGGGATGCGAAGCGCCTTGACCACCTCTCGGACCTTTGGGAACTGGTCCCGCAGGTCGTCCGGCATGCGCTGGCGAGTCGCCTTGTATTCGGCGTATTGGTCGTGGCGGAATGTGGGGCCGGGCAGATCGAATGAGACCGCCAGGTAGTCCGGCTGCAGGTCCTGGATCCCGCGGAGGACGATGCTGGCGAACCCGAACACGCCGTTGACAAGCTCGCCGCGCGATGTGGTGAGCGGGGGAAGCGCGAAATAGCCGCGGTAGACCAGCCCGTAGCCGTCGAGCAGCATCAGGCGTTCGGTGGGCACGGATCCAGTGTAACGGCGTGTCTTTCGGCCGCGGCGCCGGGGCCTTCGGCGACGGGGTCGTGCCGGGCCGGTTCGCGGTCAGCCGTCTCCCAGGCGTCGGGCAGTCCAACGCAAGGCGAACAGACCGACGCCGATCAGGAGCAGGACGCCGGCGACCACGAACATCGGCGAGGGCGCGAACGACCCGTCGTCGTATAGGTCCTGCGCCAGGGTCCGGCTTGAATCAGGCTCGCCGGGCAAGGGGCTCGACTGACCATCCTCGAACAGGATGTCCGGCTCCAAAGCTTCGGGCGAGGCGGCCGGAGCCGCTTCGTTGGCAGCGGAGGGAGCCGCGGATGGCACAGCCGCGGCGATCGCAGGGCCCGACGCGTCCGGCGCGGGCGGAGATTCGGATGCCTGGGTGGCGAATTCCTGGGCGGTGCCTGCGCCTCCAGTCGCATCCCCCGCCGGGGCGCCGGCCGGCCGGAGTGCCTGATCCGCGGCCGGCGCGCCAGACGGCATCGGCACGGTCGACACAAGCAGACCGGCGAGCCCGAGTGTCGTGAATCCGATGGCCAATGGCCGGCTGAACGCGTCGCGCGAGGACCCGATCGCCGCGATCAAGCGGCGCCAGCCGCGGACGCGAAGACGCTCCGCATCGGCCGGCGTGAGCGTGAAGTCACGTGGCCGCGCCGGCACGGGCAGGGCCCGAGTGGCCTCGCTGAGCGCGACGAGCTCGCCATGGAGCTCGGCACACGCGCCACAGGCACGGAGCTGGGCCTCGGCCCTGGCTCGCTCGGGCTCGCTGATCGAACGGTCGACGAGGCTGGCGATCAGCAGGCGATCGTGAGCCTCGTGTCCCGATGTGGAATGTGTCATCTCCCCCCTCAGACGGGCGCGGACGGTACTGGGTTCCGCGGATACTGCTGTGCGGATGCTGGCGGCTGTCTGCGCGTCGAGCGCGAAGTCTCGCGGGCGGGCGGGTGTCGGGAGCGCCGCCGTGGCGGTCGCGAGCGCGAGGAGGTCGGTGAGGAGGGTCTGGCAGGCGTCACACGACGCTGCCTGCGCCTTGCCAGCGGACCGCGCGTCGGTCGACAGGTCGCGATCCAGCAGCGCCGAGATGTTCTCGCGGTCGTGGTCCGTGTGCGCCGCATCGACGCCCTCGCCGGCTCGAGGGGTCTGCCGATCAGCCACGAAACAGCTCCATCCGGCCCTCGAGCAGGGCTCGGAGCGCCAGCCGACCGCGATGGATGCGTGACTTCACAGTGCCGAGCGAGACGCCGGTCATCTCAGCGATCTCGAGATAGTCGTAGCCCTCGACGTCGTATAGGACGATGGCCGCGCGCTGGTCGTCCGTGATCTCGGCCAGCGCCCGCGAAAGCGCACGCGTGCGCTCGGTCAGCAGCGCTGTCCGTTCCGGGTCGGCTTCCTCGCCGGCTGGCGGCTGCCAGCTCTCGTCGTCGAGCTCCGGGTAGGGCTGGACCGGCCGGCGCTTTCGGGCTCGCTGGGTGTCCATCGCAGCGTTCACGGCGATCCGGTTGAGCCACGACTTGACACTGCCGCCGCGGAACGCGTCGAGGTGCCGGTAGGCGGAGAAGAATGCCTCTTGCACGACGTCGGAGGCCTGGTCGCGGTCCGGGACCATCCGCACGATGAGCGCGAAGAGCTGATCCTGGTACAACCGCACGATGTCGTTGAACGCGTCGAGATCTCCCTCGCGGGCGCGCTCGAGCAATATGAGATCGCGGCGCTGGACGGGGTCTTCGGCGACCGTCGTCGAGCGAAGGTCCTCCACGGTCAGGGGGTCCCTCCGGACGGCGATTCTGAGGCGGGGCGAGTCTAGCATCGGATCCGTGGCGAGACGCCACGAAGCCAGGCTGGGTTCCGGCGCGTCATCCGAGGTCCGGCGCGCCTCCGCGCCAACCCGGGCGAATGGCTCCACGGCCATCGTGCCTACTACAGGCGCAGTTCCTCCATTTCTCAGCGCGGTCGACATGGGATCCCGACGATTGGTGCAGTTCTGGAGGTCGACCACGAAGGACATGTCCCGGCAGTGCGCCCATGAGTCGCACAGTCCCCCGGAACTCGCGTCGACAACAACAAGGACGAACGGTGCCGAGCCGAGTCTCAGGGCTGCCGCTCGGTCCCCCACCAGGGTTCGGAGTCCCAGGCGAGTGGCCCGATGCCGAGGATCATCGCGCCCCCAGAGCGACGCCACGAATCCGCGCCGAGCACCGGCTCGGGTTATGCCTTTGGGCCAACCAGGCGATCACGGATCTGGCGGTGTCGCGCGACACGCTATGCCCGCTTCGCCAGGAACTGGTACGGCGGGTGGGACTTGAACCCACACGTCCTTGCGGACAGCAGAGTTTGAGTCTGCCCTGTCTGCCGATTCCAGCACCGCCGCGCACCACAACTATAGCTGAGGGTGTGCCCCTCAGTATAGAACATAGGTTCGATGATTGCACCGATCGAGAATCAGGCCATCGATCGGGCTCGCGGCGGCCGCAGTAGACTCGCCCTTCCCGACCAACCCGCATCCTGGAGCCCTCCATGTTCCGCCGCTTCCTTGGCGCCAACACGCAATCCGCCACCGCGCCGACCGAGAACCCCCCAACGCCAGCGACCGGGACCGCCGGCGAGACCGCCACGGTCCGGCGGATCGTCGCACGGCTCGAATCGATGCCGCCCGAGCGAGCCCGGCTGATCGCGTCGGCGGCCTACACCCTGGCGCGTGCCGCCCACGCGGACCTGGACATCAGCGACGAGGAGACCGCGGCGATCGAGGCCGAGCTCCAGCGCGACGGCGCCCTCGATGAGCCGACGGCGGTGCTGGTGACCCAGATGGCCAAACTGCAGGCCAGGACCGTTGGCGGCACCGAGGATTACGTCGTCACCCGCGAGTTCAAGGCGCTCGCCACCGATAGCCAGCGACTCGACGTCATGCGCGCGTGTTTTGTCATCGGCGCCGAGAGCGGGACGATCTCAGCCGAGGAAGCGGCGGTCCTCAATCAGATCGCGGGCGAACTCGATATTGATGCTCCGGCGCTCAATACGATCCGCGCGGAATTCCACGAGCGGTTGTCGTCGGTGCAGCGGCTCCGGCAGGTCAGCCGGAACGCGTAGGCAGCATGTCCGTCAGGCGCTGGCGAGGTGGATCTCGACCAGGCCCTCGCCGAGACGTCGGCGGATCTCGGCAAGGAGCTCCGCGTCGTAGGCGACCCCGCGACGAAGCTCCATGGGCAGGGCGGCTCCCCCACCCGGCCCCGGGACGTGGATCACGACCCGGGTCTCGCCGGGCCGGTCGCGCAGAACTGACCTGAACGTCTCCATGGCCACGATGACCCGATCGCTCGGGGCAATGGAGGCGAACTTGACGTGCAGGACCGTCTCCGGGCCGGCGTCCACCGGCGCGTCCGAGGTGGCGTCGGCGACGATCCGTGCCCGGGCCTCATCGGGGACCGGCGGTTCGTCGCGGTCGTCAGGCGGCTGGACGCCGCCGGGCAGCTCGACGTGCGCACCCACAGGCTCCGCGGGGGCGATCGGCGGCAGGTCGGCGGGCACGGTGCCGCCGCCACGTCGCGGCGAAACGTAGGGTATCGCCGGGCGAAGGTCGGCGGAGCTGCCGGGCCCGGGGAACCCGGCCCGCGCGGCGGCGCCGTCCCCTGGTCCCGGCCCGACGGCGACGGGTGGACGGACGTGCCCACTCGCCGGTTGCGCCGGTGCCGGCGGCCGTGGCGGGAGCGGTTGCGCGACGGGGGGCGTGACTCTCGTAGTACCGGACCAGGTCGCCCCATACCCTCCCGCGGGGGGCCGCCCGCCGCCACGATCGGCTGCAGCAACCTGTCGCGCGAATG
>JBKKCW010000293.1:0-7571 GCA_046712485.1 Candidatus Limnocylindrales bacterium | reverse complement strand
GCCTCAGGGACCGGGCGACCCAGATCGCTGTCGTGGCCTGGTTCGGTCTGCTTGCCATTCGCAGCGTGTTCCGTTTGCTGTTCGCCGTTCGAAGCACGGACTACGATTTCGGAGATCCGGCCGCCGTCGACCGCTACATCGCCGACCTCACGATCCGGGATAACGGCGACGTCGTCTTCCGCCTCGCGATCGCGCTCCTAGGGTTGGCCGTGCTGCTGCTTCTCCTCCGGCGCATGCGCGACGAGACCGGTGTCGGCCGGCGAGTCGCGGCGCCCCTGCTCCTGGGGGCATCGCCATCGCGATCGGCGTTGTCGTCGAGGTATGGGCACTCCTGGTCGCCGGATCGTTCGCCGAGCGGCGCGCCGCCTGGGACCTCGGTCAAGGGATCACCGTCGTGACGATGTCGCTCGTGCCGATCGGTTTCATGTTCGGAATCACGCGAAGCCGGCTCGCCCGGGGATCGGTCGCCGACCTCGTCGTCGAGCTGGGCGACGCCCCCGAGCGTCAACGCCTGCGCGACGTGATCGCCCGGGCGCTGCGCGACCCGTCGCTCGAGATCGCATATTCGGTCCCAGGTTCCGCGCGGTTCATCGACGGCGACGGTCGAGACGTCGACCTCCCGTCACCAACGGATAGGACGCGGGCCACGACACGACTCGAGAGCGGCGGAAGAACGGTCGCCGTGCTCGTGCACGATCCGGCGATCGCGGAGCAGGGCGAACTGATCCGATCCGTTGGAGCAGCCACGCGCCTGGCGCTGGACAATGAACGCCTGACGGCCGACGTCCGGACCCAACTCGCTGAGGTACGCGCGTCGCGAGCGCGGATCGTCGTCGCCGGGGACGCGGAGCGCCGACGCGTGGAGCGCGACCTGCCCGACGGCGCTCAGCAACGACTCGTCACTCTGGCCCTCGCGCTGCAGGTCGCGCGTGATCGCCTCGACGGCGCCGATCCTGGCGTCGCAGCGTCGCTGGAACGGGCGAGCCAGGAGCTCGATCTCGCGATGGAGGAGCTCCGGGCGCTGGCGCGAGGTCTGCATCCGACGGTCCTCACGGAGGAGGGCCTGGCCGCGGCCGTCGACGCACTCGCGGAGCGGTCACCCGTTCAGGTGGAGGTCTCGGTTGCCGCCGACATCGCCGAGCGGCGCTGCGCGCCCGAGGTTGAAGCGGCCGCCTATTTCGTCGTCGCCGAATCGCTGACCAACGTCGCCAAGTATTCGCACGCCTCGGGATCGATGGTGCGAATCTCAAGGGCGGCCGGAGTCCTCCGCGTGGAGGTCACCGACGACGGCGTTGGCGGGGCGGATCCGGCGCTTGGGTCGGGGCTCCGCGGGCTCGAGGATCGGGTGGCCGCCGCGGGCGGTCGCATCGAGGTAGTCAGCGAGCCTGGGGCAGGAACGAGCATTCGGGCCGAGCTCCCGTGCGCATAGTCCTGGCCGACGACGCGGTCCTCTTCCGGGAAGCTCTCGCCGGCGCCCTCGCGGCCGCCGGCCTGGTTGTCGTCGGACAGGTTGGCGACGCGGACGGACTGATCCGGCTCGTTGATCGGGTCGAGCCCGACGTCGCCATTGTGGATGTCAGGATGCCGCCGTCGCGGACGACCGAAGGGCTCGATGCGGCCGTTCGCATCCGCGAGACCCACCCGGGCGTCGGCTTGCTGATCCTGTCGCAGGACGTCGAGACGCGCCACGTGATCCGGCTCCTGCGCGACACGCCTCGGGGCGTCGGTTACCTCCTCAAGGATCGGGTCGGCAACCTCAACGAGTTCCTGGAGGCGGTCCGCCGGATCGGGGCGGGAGGCTCGGTCGTCGATCCCGAGGTTGTCGCGACGCTGCTCGGTCGCGGTCGGCCGCCTGGCCCGCTCGACGAGCTCACGCCGCGCGAGCGGCAAGTCCTCGAACTGATGGCGGAGGGTCGCTCGAACCTCGCGATCAGCGATCGACTTGGCCTGACCGAGCGAACGGTCGAGGGCAACGTCCGGATCATCCTGAGCAAGCTCGGTCTCGAGCCGGCAGCCGAAGACCACCGCCGCGTCTTCGCCGTTCTCACCTACCTTCGAGGCCGGTAGGGCGACGCATCGGTCACCTGACGCCCATGCACAGTTGCGCGTGGTGCATCATCGACCGGTGGAACCCGGTGCGTTGCGCGTCATCATTGCCGAGGACTCGGTCCTCATCCGCGAGGGCGTCGCCCGGCTGATCGAGGAGTCCGGCGGCACCGTCGTCGCCAAGGTGGCCGATGGGCCGTCCTTCGTCGAGGCCGTGGTCGCGCATCGCCCGGACGTCTCGGTCGTCGACGTGCGCATGCCGCCGACGCAACGTGACGAGGGCCTCCGCGCGGCCATCGAGGCGCGGCGCCGCGTCCCCGGCACGCCGGTGCTCGTCCTGAGCCAGTACGTCGAACGGCAATACGCAACCGAGCTGCTTGCCGATCGCGGCGGCGGCGTGGGCTACCTGCTCAAGGACCGGGTTGGCGACGTTCGCGAGTTCATGGATG
The DNA here is from genome assembly GCA_046712485.1 of Candidatus Limnocylindrales bacterium. Lineage (GTDB taxonomy): Bacteria > Chloroflexota > Limnocylindria > Limnocylindrales > CSP1-4 > SPCO01. Next base: position 5,076 of record JBKKCW010000293.1, on the reverse strand, counting down.
CGCTCCGGCGGGTCGCTCGTGGCGGGACCGCGCTCGATCCCGAAGTCGTCGCCCAGCTCATGGTTGCCCGCCAGGCAGACGACCCGCTGTCGGTCCTGACGCCACGCGAACGGGAGGTCCTTGCCGCGATGGCGGAGGGCAGGACGAACGTCGGCATCGGCGCGCTCCTCGGCATCAGCGAAGGGGCGACCGAGAAGCACATCAGCAACATCTTCGGCAAGCTCGACCTGCCCGACTCGCAGAACGACCACCGCCGCGTTCTCGCGGTGCTGGCGTACCTCGGGTCGTAGCCCTCAGGTGCGCCAGTAGGACGTCGGCGCTGCGCTGTCCCAGGTGGCGACCGGAAACGTGGCTCGGACGAGGGTTCCGCCACCGGCCGGGCTCGAGACCGCGAAAGTTCCATCAACGCCCGCGACACGTCCTGCCAGCCCTGCCAGCCCGCCTCCGGGATCCGTCCGGGCCCCGCCGATCCCGTCGTCCCAGACCTCGACGACGAGCGCTGACGCCTCGCGGCGGCAGCGGACCTCGCAGCGGCTCGCGGCGCTGTGCTTGGCCACGTTCGCAAGCGCCTCCGCCACAACGAAATAGGCCGCCCGCTCGACGGCGGCCGGCAGTCGCTCCCCTTCCGCAAGGTCGCTCCGGACGGTCGTCGGCACCGGTCCACGCGCGGCGATGGACCCGAGCGCCGCGATGAGTCCCCGATCGAGCAGGATCGCCGGCGCGATCCCGCGCACCAGATCGCGGATGTCGGCCAGCGCCTGGCGCGCCTGCTCCTGGCCTTCGAGCACGAGCTTCTTCGCGGCCTCCGGGTCGCTGTCGATCCGCTCGCTCGCGAGCCCGAGATCGATGTTCAGCATGACCAGCCGTTGCTGCGCCCCGTCATGCAAGTCGCGTTCGATCCGGTGCAGCTCGTTGGCCTCGACGTCGAGGACGGCCGAGCGGCTCTCCCTGAGCGTTTCGACCTGCTGGCGCAGCGCTCGGCTCTCGGACGTGCAGAGCAATCCCGACACCACGGCGCGATGGAGCGCGATCACGAGCTGGGAGACGGATCCGGCAACCGGCAAGAGCATCGCGCCGATGACCGGCCGCAGCACGGCTTCCGGAGCTGATCGTCCCGCAAACCAGTCGAGAAAGGTCGGAAGGACGGATCCCGGGACGGCGTCGTACCAGAGGGGCATCGTCAACAGGCCCAGAGCCAGGACCCACAGCCCCATCGCGACGGCGAATTCGATGATCGCGAGCGGGAAGTTGACGGCGACGTAGAGCACGTCCCGCCATCGACTCTCATCGGCGAATTCGGCCTTGATGAGGTCCGTAGGGCCTCCGCGGCGCGGTCGATACGGGTGTGCGATGAGCGGCTTTGGGTCGGCAAAGGCCACGCGTCGCCGCTCGAATCGGGCGAATACGCGAGACGCCTCGATCGCGACGACGATCAACAACACGCCGACCCCCGCGACCAGCGTGGCGAAGCCCGCTGACGCGAGGGCCACCAGGGCCGCGAATGCCAGGATGCCGGCCGCGAACCCCATCCCGATCGCAAGGTTCGAGCGCCACGTCTGCGGGTGGATGGGGGAGAGCAGGAACGCGTGCATCAGGTTCCGGGCACGCAGCGCAAGGGGGACGGGTCCCGGCCCATCGTCACCGTCACGCGGCACAAGCGAAAGCCCCGACGAAGCGAACGTCGCTTCGCCGGGGATCCGGGCTGCCATCAGCCCGGCGAGGATGAGCAGCAGTCCAACGATCAGGACTGCGCCACCGATCACTGTTCGGTCGGCCTGCGTCGAATTGCGGTGATGACGAGGAGTGCGCCCAGGGCCACGATGAACGCGGGCCAGAGGAACCGGCCACTGTCGGCCCAGTCGGGGAGGTATCCGTCGAGGAGCGCCAGGGTCCCGAAGATGATCAGGAGCGCCCCGAAGAACGTCATCCCGATGCCGCTGCCCCCGCCCGCGTTGTGGGCGTGCGGCACGGGCGCCGTATGCCAACCGGTGTGGACGCCATGCGCCGTCGGCGCGCCGGCAAAGCGGCCGACGGACGGATCGCCCTCGCTGCCCGCGCCTTCGACGCCCTCGCTGGCCGTCGGGGCGCCAGGCTGAGCGACGTACTCGGGTTCGAGCGGCACGATGATCGCCATGACGATGTAGAGCAGGATGCCGAGACCACCGACGAAGATCGACAGGACCCACAGGATCCGGACGAGGGAGACGTCGAGGTCGAAGAATTCGGCGAGGCCAGCGGCCACGCCGGCCAGACGCCGATCGTGGCGGCAACGGTAAAGACTGCGGCGGTTCACTTGCATCCTCCAGTCGGATTGATGTTGACGCTTCCGAAGTTCACGGTGACCGTCAGGTCGGTGCGGTGAGCCGCCGACTCGTAGTCTGGGCTCTGCCATAGCGGGCCATCCTGGTCCTCATCGTTGTACGTGGTCGCGCCGAGCTCGCCGGTGTGGCGGACGCGGAGGCCCACGCCATCCGGGGCGCAGACGTCGAGGACACCCGCGTTGACGACCACCGAGCCGCTGACGTCCGCGGCCGATGGCAGCTCCACCGCGAGCCGTCCGGCATTCACCGTCCCGGACATCGACGACAGGGTCGCCCCCGCAAGGACGACAATCGTCTGACCGGCGTTCGTGGTGAGTTCGAGGTTGCCGAGGTTGGCGCCAGCGAGGTCGATATCGCCTTCACCCGCGTTCACGACGAGTGACAGTTCGTCGATCCGGGAGGTGGGCAGCGTCAGTCGCCAGACGTCGCGTCCGGCGGCAAAGGCATGCCATCCCTCAGGTTGATCGTTGTCGATCGACAGCTCAGTGCCGGACATGTCCATCCTGGGCGCCCGATCGACCGTGTTGCCGGCATCCAGGAGCCAGCGCTCGCCGGGTGCCGTCGTGACCACGAGTGATCCACAGCCCGTGGCCACATTGACCCTCGCCGGCCCACTGAAGGCTCCCTCGCGGGCGATGTACGACGCCGGTTCGCCTTGCCCGCCGCAGTCGGCAAGCCGCGGACCGACGGCGAACGCGCCGCCGAGGACGAGTCCCGGCACGGCCGCGGCAACCAATCCGCCGGCGAGGTTGAACCTGGTCCTGCGGACAACGATCCCGACCCCGATGGCGAGGATGGCGATCGGCCAGAGTTGTAGCCAATCGAGGACGATCGTCTCGTCGATGCCGTTCAGGTCGGCGGCCACCAGGACCGCCCCCATGGCGACGAGAAAGACCCCCCAGTAGAGGAATGTCCGGTTGATTCGCGTGGTTCCCATGTCCCTCCTTCGTTCGACGTGATGAGCTCCACGCTACGGGGAGGGTGCCCTGGCCACCAGCCGGCCAGCGGGCATATCTGCGGTAGGGATACCACCCGCGCCAGGGTGAGGTCGCCCCATGGTGCCAGCCTGACGCCGTCGCAAGGGCGTGCGCAATGAATCGTGGACGAGCCCGGCGTTGCGTGGGGCATGTATCGGCGTATCGCCGCCGCCCGGAGCTACGGTCCCCGATGCGCGCCGCGACCTACCTCCGCGCCCAGGACGTTACGGCGTTCGGGCTCGCGCCAATCCTCGAGCGTAGTCCGGTTACGCGGTCTCGCCCTCGGCGGTTGCCAGCGAACGCTCGCCCGGTGCGCGTCGCCGGATCGCGAGCCACGCGGCGGCGGCGCCCGCGACAAGGCCTGCGCCGATCCCGAGCGCGACGAGCGGGAGGATGTTCGAAGCGTCGGCCTCAGTGATGGTTGCAGCTGTTGTTGCCGCATCCGGGGCACTTGCGCCAGTTTCGGTCGTTTCATTCGTCGAGCCGCCCGAGCCGCCCGTGATCGATCCGTCCGTCGACCCCGCGGCGACCGCGTCGTCTGGGTCACCGACCACGATCGCTCCCGCCATCCCGACATGCAGGGCGCAGGCGTACGGGTAGACCCCGGGCTCATCGAACGTGTAGGAGATCGAGGTATTCGGCTGCACCTCCACGTCCCGGGAGCCCCACGCCTGGTTTGCGCCGGTGATCAGGTGCGTGTAGTCGGGTCCGTTGTGGAACGTGACCTCTGTGCCCACGGGGACCGTCGTGATTGTCGGGCCGAAGGAGCACGGCATGAGCTTGATGTCAGAACCCGCGCCGACCGTTGTCGGGGGCATCTCGTAGCCGTGGAAACACGGGTCGCCGGCCGAGACCGCTGGCGCAGTCACGGTTCCCAGAACGAGGAGCGACGGAACCGCCACCAGGCGGACGAGGTGTGCAAGTCGGCGATTCACGGCTCAAGCCTCCGATAGGTGTTGGCGGTTGTTCTCCTTACACCGATCGGCGCTCGATGGTTCCCGCGATGAGGTCACAATCGCCTCGGTTCGCGCTTCGCACCAATGACGAAGACCCCGCGGCAATCTACAAAGCCCCGCACCCCGCGGAACTCGGGACAGGGAGACCTCGTCTTTGCGCCATGCCACACCAGATGACGCGCATCGCGATGCTCGTACTTGTCGGGGTCGCACTCGCAGGTTGTGCGGGCGCTGGATCGGGCTCGCTGCCCCCGGCGCCGCTGGTCACGACGCCCGCACAGGCGGTCGCCCGGGTGATCGACGCCAATCCTCGCCTGACGGGCATTCAGCCGCTCGACACGGGGCTGATCGGCCAATCGAGGTGGTTCACGGTGGAGCCCGCATCCGGGGTCGGCGCGTTCATCGTGACCGTGCGTGTCGGATGGGGCGACTGTCCGTCCGGTTGCATCGACGAGCACACGTGGGTGTATGCGGTCGCGCCCGACGGTGGCGTGACAATCCTCAACGAGGCGGGTCCCGCGGTGCCACACGACGCCTGGCCGAGCGCGGGTGGAGCTGGCCTGACGGGCGTTCTCGGCGTTGCCCTTGCTGGTCCAGTCTGTCCGGTCGAGACGGTCCCGCCCGATCCCGCTTGTGCCGCGCGACCCGTGGCCGGGGCCGTGATCATCGTCCGCGACGACGGTGGCACGGAACGGGCAAAGGCGACGACCGGGCTGGACGGGGGATTCTTCGTGGGACTCGCTCCCGGGCGCTACGTCATCGAGCCGCAGCCCGTTGAAGGCTTCATGGGAATGGCTCCCCCGGTCGAGGTCACCGTGGAGG
>JBKKCW010000292.1:0-3071 GCA_046712485.1 Candidatus Limnocylindrales bacterium | reverse complement strand
GCCGAGGACATGTTTGATGAGCGTTGTCTTGCCCGCTCAATTGGCGCCGACGAGGCCGTAGACCGCGCCGCGCGACATGGACAGGCTCACCGAGGCAAGTGCCATCCTGGCGCCGAAGCGGCGCGTCAGTCCCGACACCTTGACGACCGGTTCATTCATCTTTGAACCCCTTCTACGCATTCCCGCAGGCGAGCGCCGATTTCAGCGAGCCGCTTTTAGCGAGATGAATCGTCCTGCCGCGCCGCGCGCTGACGCCAGCGCGCGGCGCCCTGGCGGTCCTCAAACGCCTCGAGGGTCTTCGCCGCCAGGAGAAACGCCCCGCGGTGCGGGTTGCTCCGCGCCATCTGCTCGAGCAGCTCGTCCGCCTCCGCGCTCCTGTCCTGGATGATGAGGATCACCGCCAGGTTGGCGTAGGCCTGCAGGTGCTGCGGGAACGCCGCGATCTCACGCCGGTAGGCGGCGGCCGCCTCCTCCGGCCGATCGAGTCGCGCCAGCAGGTCGCCGCGCAGATAGTCCGCTCCCTGCAGCCGCCCCTGTCGTCCAACGCCGAGCTCCGCCGCGCGCCGCTCCGCCTCCTGGAGACTCCCCAGCGCTCGTTCGAGCCTACCGGCGGACCGCTCGACGTCGGCGAGCAACAGCAACGTCGCCGGCTGGCTGTCGCCGCGTTGCAGGGCGGACCTCGCGTGCTCCTCCGCGGCGTCGAAGCGCCCCTCTTCGAGCGCGACCCGGGCGAGGAGCTCGTTCGCTTCGCGGGGATGGGTCTTGAGGCCGAGGCGGGCATGGGCCGCGGCGTCGGCGGTCTCGCCGTGCTTGAGATAGGCGAAGCCCAGGGCGAGCGCGAGATCCGGCGAGAAGCGCTCGGCGTGAGCGATCGCCGACCGGTAGACCTCGATCGCCTCGTCGTAGCGGCCGGATTCCACCAGGACCTCTCCCAGCTTCGACCCCACGTCCAGGAGCTTCGGGTTCTCTTGCAGCAGGCTCCTCAAGGCCGCGGTCGCCTCATCCAACCGGCGCTCGTCCGCGAAACGGAACGCCGCCTTGATGCGATCGAGGTTCTTGACCTCGTCGCGCGGGTTCGGCAGCGGCCCTGGACCGCGCTCGCGCGGCGTTCCCACGTATCCCAGGGCGGCCAGGTTCCTGGCGTCCTCCGGGTCGATCTCGCCGATCGTCGCAGCCATTGCGGCCGTTGCGGGATAGGCCTCCATCTCCCGCCGCAGCCGTGACGCCGCCCGGCGCTCGGTCGTGATCAGATTCCTGGTTTCACCGGGATCGCTCTCCAGATCATAGAGCTCGGGACTGGGCCCTTCGATGTAGTGGTAGCGGCCGTCGATCAGCGACCGCAGCTCGCTCCAGCCGAGGTGAATGCGCGGGTAGAGCGTCTCGGAGTAGATGGGACGGGCCTCGCCTCCGCCTCCAACATCGAACCACGAAGCCGGGCGCGAAGGCAGGTCGATCCCCACCAGGCGCAGCACCGTGCCGAAGAGGTGCGCCAGAGGCGTGGGCCGGCTGATCGAATCGGCCCTATGCGAGCGATGCGAGCCCGGCAGCTTGACCAGGAGCGGGACCCACAGCGCCTCACGATACAGCAGGATCCCATGCTGGTCTTCGCCGTGGTCCTCCAGGCCCTCGCCGTGATCCGAGGTGAGGATGATGATCGCGGAATCGTAGAGCCCGGAAGCCTTGAGCGACCGGACCAGCTCGCCGACGATGGCATCCGCGGCGGCGATCTCGCCGTCGTAGGCGACCGGGTAGCGGCTCTTGAACGGCTCGGGTGGATCGTAGGGGGCGTGCGGCTCGTAGAGATGGAGGAAGAAAAAGAAAGGCTGCTCGCGGTGTCCCTGAATCCATGCCAGCGCGTGCTTCAGCGTCTCCCCGCCCGGGCGCTGGTGCTCGCTCGTCGCGCCCGCCGTCGCGACGGCGATCGAGTCTTCGTAGAATTCGAAGCCGTCATCGATCCCGGTGTCGGAGCGCAGGACGTAGGACGACACCGCGGCGCCCGCCGCATAGCCCCGCTCGCGCAGCTCCTCGGCGAGAGTCCTGAGCTTCGCGCCTTCGAACCGGTAGCCGATGTTGTTCCGCACGCCGTGCTCGGTGGGCAGCGACCCGGTGAACATCGAGGCGTGCGAAGGGAGCGTCATCGGGCAATGGCTGTAGACGCGCTCGAAGAGGACGGAGTCGCGCCGCAGTCCGTCGATGTGGGGTGTTTCGACCTGGCGGTACCCGTAGGCCGGGAGGTGGTCCGCACGCAGGGTATCAATCGAGATGAGGATCACCGGCGCGCCCGGGAAGCGTCCGGGCGAGGCGTCGCCGGGTGAGGCGCCGTCGCGCCCGCAGGCGGCCGCCAGAAGCGCGGTCGCGAACATCATGCTACGGAGCGTGCCACGGAGGCTAATCACGAAGCGTGGCGAGGATCACATCGGCGATGCGATCCACCGTCGGTCCGAGGAAGTTGTCGTTCCGGTTGGTGAGCATGATGATGGTGAGCCGCTTGTCCGGGTAGCGGGCCAGGTAGGTGCTGAACCCGCGGGTCTCGCCGTAGTGCCAGACTTTGCACGTCCCCCTGTGCGTGGCCACGTACCAGCCATAGCCGTAGCCGCTGCCGGACTGATCCGAGGTGGGCGTGCCGGCCTGGAAGGCCATCGCCAGGGTCTCGGCGGGCAACAGGCGCGTGCCGTACAGGGCCTGGTCCCAGCGCCACAGGTCTTCGACCGACGAGTAGATGCCGCCGTCCCCCAGGACCGAGCTGGTGAGGCTCTGGTCGGTGCGCTCGAAATGGCCGTCCCTCTCGCTGTACCCATAGGCCCGGCGCGCCACCTTGGAGACACCCTCCTCGTAGGCCACGGTGCCGGCCATCCCCAGCGGGTCGAAGATGTTCCCCTTGAGGAACCGCGCGAACGGCCGGCCGGAGACCTTCTCGACGATCAGGGCCAGCAGGGCGTAGCCGGTGTTGCTGTAGCGGAACTGGCTGCCCGGCGCGAAGTAGAGCCTGTCCTGCTTGCCGACCAGGTCGAGCACGTCCTTGTCCTTGAGCGGCACCGTGGTGCCGGGCGGGATGAGGTCCTCGTAATCGA
>JBKKCW010000291.1:0-8107 GCA_046712485.1 Candidatus Limnocylindrales bacterium | reverse complement strand
GCGCCAAGGCCGTCCACCTCGCACCGAACACCCGCTCGCGGATCGTGTCCAAGTCGGTTTCCAAGGACGGTGGTCGGGCGAGCTATCGCGGTCACCTCAAGGTGTCGCCCGGCGCCACGAACGTCGTGGCAAGTGTCCGTTGCGATGCCCTGATGCTCGACGACATCAGCCGCAGCGACACCTACCCGTACATCGACATCCAGGAAGATGACACCTCGATGACCCACGAGGCCACCGTCGGCAAGGTCAGTGCGGAGCAGGTCTTCTACTTGATGAGCCGCGGCCTGACCGAGAACGAGGCAACCAACCTGATCGTCCAGGGGTTCCTCGAGGTCTTCACCAAGGAATTGCCGATGGAGTACGCCATCGAGTTCAACCGCCTGGTCAAGCTCGAGATGGAGGGGTCGCTCGGATGACGGTCGAGCCTTCAACGGCGCCCGCTCCGCGACCACGCCCGGCCCGCCGGGCACCGACCGATCTCCCGTTCATCTTCGCCGATCGAACGCTCGTCGAGGCGCTCGCCGACCAGCGCAGGGAGCCCGAGTGGCTGCGTGCTGAGCGACATGCAGCCCTGGCCGCCTTCGACACCCTCCCGATCGAGCCAAATCAGCTCTACACGACGTACCTCGACCTGCGGAACGCCGAGCTTGCCGCGACCCAGCCGTACGTCCGCACCGCGACCGCACCAAATCCGATCGCCTCCACCCGGCTGCCCGAGGGCGTCGCAGGTCTGATCGACCTGCGCGAAGACGGCGTGGCCGGGCTCGTTCTCGAGCCGGCAGCGATCGCCGCCGGCGTGATCCTCGAGACGTTTGGCGCCGCGCTTGCCCGCGATCCGCAGGGGCTTCGGGCGGAGCTGGAGGGCGGCCATGGGCTCCCGGACGATGACCGGCTCGCGGCCCTTGCCCGAGGCTTCTGGAGCCAGGGCGTTCGACTCCACGTCCCGGGCGGCGTCCGCCTCGAACGCCCGATCGTGCTCCGCTGGTCGGTCGGCGTGTCGGATCGCGCATTGATCGGGCGGACGCGGATCAGCCTGGGCGAGGGCGCACAGGCCTCGATCGTGGAGGAGCTGGGGCCGTCAGGGTTGATACCGACCGGCGCCACGCAGTCGCTGCTCGTTGGGACGCTCGAGGTGACCCTCGGGCGCGACGCCAGGCTCGAGGTCGCGAGCCTGCAGGAGCTGCCGCCGAGCGCCATCGCCTTCCAGCACCGGCATGCCGTGATCGGCGAGGGTGCCACGCTTCGCTGGGCGCTCGCCCAGCTCGGCTCGCGGCTCGTCCGCAGTCGGGTCGACAACCGCCTCGAGGGCGACCGGAGCGCGGTCGAGCAGGTCGAGATCGTCTTCGGTGCGCAGGATCAGCTGTTCGACCTGACCTCGTACACGCGTCACGTCGGCCGCGATACGACTGGCAATCTGCTGTCAAAGGGCGCCCTGATGGACAAGGCGCGATCCTTCATGAAGGGCATGATCGTGATCGAGCGGACCGCGATCGGGACGGACAGCTTCCTTGGCGAGTTCGGGATGAACCTCTCAAAGCAGACCAGATCCGTGGCGATCCCGTCCCTCGAGATCGACCAGCCGGACTGTCGCCGCGCGGCGCATTCGAGCTCTGTCGGGCCGATCGATGAAACCCAGCTCTTCTACCTCGAGAGCCGCGGGATCCCGGCAGACGAGGCGCGCAAGTTCATCGTGCTCGGGTTCCTCGAGCCGGTCGTCGCGCGCGTGCCGCTCGCCGCGACCCGGGATCGGCTGCGTGAGCGGCTCGAGGCCAAGTGGGATGCCGGTACCGGCGCGGGGGCCACCGCCGCGGCGTGAGACGCATGGACCTGCTGGGGGTCGATGAGGTCCCCGATGGCACGATGAAGATGGCCTGGGTCGACGGCACGGACCAGGTCCTCGTGGTCAACACCGGTGGCGAGCTGTCGGCCGTCCAGGGCGTGTGCAGCCACGAATACTTCGAGCTCGACAAGGGGTTCCTGACCGCGGGGACGCTGACCTGTGCGCTGCACCTGTCACGGTTCGACCTGTCCAGCGGCGAACCACTCGACCCCCCGGCCGAGGAGCCGCTGGCGGTCTACCCGGTTGTCGTGGAGAACGGCCGGATCCTGATCGAGGTTCCGGACGGCCCCCTCGAGGTCAACGAGTAGCGGCCCCGCTGATCCGGCTCATCCGGGCGTTGCCCGCCGACGCCGCTCGTTCACGCACTTCCAGTGCGCTCGCTCCCTTGCTTTGGCGGGCGCCTTCGGCTGAGCTCGGCTGAGCGGGGCCGCAGGTCAGCATCACCAGTCGGACCAGCCCCCGACCATGGCATCGGCTCCGGTGCGCATGTTGGGCTGTGGTGTTCGGGCGCGGTTGAGACCGAAACGCTCCTCGCCCGGCTCGAGCGCGACTCCCGCCAGGCGCCTCAGCACGTGCCGGCCGATCATGGGGCCGTGCTTGAAGCCGTGCCCGGATCCGCCGCCGACCAGCCACACGTTGTCGAGTGCCGGGTGGCGGTCGATGATGAAGTGGGTGTCGGCCGTCGTTTCGTACTGGCAGACGCGAGTCTCCACGACCGGGGCGTCGGCCAGATCAGGGAACCGTCTGGCCAGGTACCGCCGCGCCAGCCGCACCGATTCGGGGTCCACGATCCGCTCCCCGTTGGTCGGGTCGAAGATCGGCCCGTACCGGTCGGGCGCGAGCTTCATCCCTCGCCCATCGACGGCCGGGATGCCGTAGAAGGCAGCGGCATAGTCGACCCAGCACGGCAGCCGGTCCGCCGCAAACCGCCGGTCGCCCGCTGGTGGACCGACGAACACGACGTCCTGCTTGGTGACCCGGATCAGGTCGCCGGCCACGTCGGGGAAGAGGCGAGGCAGCCACGGGCCGGCCGCGAACACGAAGGTCTCAGCGGCGTGGCGATAGCCGTCCTGCATGACGACGTCGACCAGCCGACCCCCTTCCTGCCGCCCGACCCCTGCCCACCCGAGCTCGAAACGGCCGCCTTCCACCTCGACCTGGCGGGCCGCACCGGCGACGCCTCGACGTGCCATCAACAGACCGGCTTCGGGTTCGAACACGGCGAATGCAAGGTCCTCGGCCGTGAGCTGCGGCCATCGCGCCCGGACCTCGGCGGGCTTCAGTCGCTCGACCGGGATGCCGAGCTCGCGCATCGTTCGCTCGGACGCGGCCTCGAAGCCGTCATCTGAGCGCGCGAACCACAAGGCGCCGGCCTGAACGAAGAACTGTTCACCGCGGCTTCGCCCGAGCTCGATCCACGCGTCCCGTGCCGCCCTGGACCAGCGGCTGTACAGGGGATCCGTGCCATGCGAGCTCCGAATGATCCGCGTCTCGTCACCGGACGTCGCGCGCGAGGAGCCGGCCCCGAAGGCGTCGATCAGCGTGGTACGCCGGCCCTCGCGCTGAGCCAGCAGCGCGGTCCAGGCGCCCATGACTCCAGCGCCCACCACGACCAGATCCGATCCGCTGCGCGACTTCGATTCGCTCATGGGATGAGTGTGACGCTCGCCCGCTCGCTTCGCTCAGCGCGGCAGCTCGACCCCGAGCCCCAACTCCCTGGCGCGACGCACGATGGCTTCGGCGAACACGAGATCAGCCAGGCCGACGCCGAGGTGGCTGACGACCACGCGCCCCGTCGTGGGTCGCTTGATGCCATCGAGAATCGCCTCGCCGATTGTCGCCGTCGGCTCGGGGTAGCCATCGAACAACCCGGCGTCGCGGTTGGCCAGGAACTGTTCGCGGTGATCGACGAGGAAGAGGCTCGCATCCTGTGCCACCTCCGCGGCGCAGTACGTCGCGTAGTCGACGGGCACGACGGTGGCGTCCTGTGTCAGCCAGTCGAGGGTCATGACCTGCCGGATGGGGCCGAAGGAAGCTGCGGTGACGACCACGTCGGCGCCCTCGACGGCGCCTCGTGCGTCGGACGCCACCGTCACGGACGCGATGCCGTCGATCGAGCGGGCTTCGGTCGCCAGCGCCTCGGCACGCTCCCGATGGCGGTCGAACAGGAACAGGTCCACGCCAGGCAGGACATGCCCGATCACCGGCAGGTGGCTGCGTCCCTGGACGCCGGCCCCGACGAGCGCCGCCCTCGCCGGACGGTCGAGTCGTGGCGCGAAGCGCCCGATCGCGACACCGGAAACGGCGGCGGTCCGCATGGCCGTGATCGGTCCGCCATCGAGGATCGCCGTCGGTATCCCGGTCACGGGATCGTTCAAGATGACAAGCGCGTTGATTGCCGGGAGTCCCAACGTGTTGTTCGTGGCGAACCCGGCCACCCATTTCATGCCGACGAGATCGTCGTGGCCGGCGGGATCGCCGGCACGCAGCACGGCCGGCATCGCATGGACGAACGAACCCGCCGGGCGCGGGTGCACGCCGATCTTGGGCGGCAGCTCGGCATCGTGGACGAGCGCCGTCATGGTCCGCTCGGCCAGCTCGAGGCGCATCTCCAGGGATGGCATCGCGGCAACGACGTCGACGGCGCGGTAGTAACGCAGGGACGGCGCATCGGCAGGTGGCATCGTTCGCGAGTCTACGCGTGGCGGATCGCCTAGGATGCCGACTGTGCCGCCGATCGATGTCGACCAGAGCCTCGACAACCTCAGGCTCGAACGCGACGCCATCGTCCTCTACGACGCGCTCGCCGGTATCGAAACGGACCCAGGACGCGCTGCCGCATTCCGGCGGATCGCTTCGAACGAGCGTCGTCATGCGGACATCTGGGCGTCGAAGCTGCGCGAGCTCGGGGCGACCGTTCCGGATGGCCAGCGGCCGCGGGCCCGCGTCCGCCTGATCATCCTGATCGCCCGGTTGTTCGGTACGAGTTCGGTGGCCGACCTGGTCAAGGCCCTCGAGGGCGATGAGGGAGACATCTACGAGTCCCAGGGGGTCTCGCCGGAGGTCGCCGCAATCGCCGCGGACGAGCGCGAACACGCGGAGATCTGGGATCGCCTGAAGATCGAACGGGCATCCGGCGTCACAGCGCGCCCTCGGGACGGCATCGCCATCGCACGTCGTGCTCGCAGTGCCGCGGAGGTCGGCCGGCACGAAGGATGGCACCGAACGGGGCGGTCGGGGACCCTCCGCGCCGTGATCTTCGGGGTCAGCGACGGCCTGGTCAGCAACCTGTCGCTCGTCATGGGCGTCACGGGGGCCTCCGCCGGTAACCCGAGCTTCATCCTGCTCGCTGGCGTCGCCGGTCTCCTGGCCGGCGCGATCAGCATGGCCGCCGGCGAGTACGTCTCCATGCAGAGCCAGCGCGAGCTCTTCGAACACCAGATCGAGCTCGAACGGGCGGAGATGGAGGCGGTGCCCGAGGAAGAGGAGGCAGAGCTGGCCGCCGCGTACCGGGCCAAGGGATTCAGCCGCGAGGAGGCAGACCGAATCGCGGAACGGATCTTCGAGGATCCCGCCACGGCGCTCGACATGCTCGTCCGTGAGGAACTCGGGCTCGATCCGGACGAGCTCGGATCGGCTTGGGGCGCTGCCGCGGGCTCGTTCGTGGCCTTTGCCATCGGCGCGGCCGTGCCGGTCATCCCGTATCTCTTCGGCGGCGGGACGCTGCCGCTCGTCTTCAGTCTCGGGCTGAGCCTGCTGGCACTGTTCATCGTCGGTGCCGGCGTCAGCCTCCTGACGGGCCGGGGCCTGCTCTTCTCCGGTGCCCGTCAGCTCGGCATTGGTCTTGCGGCGGCGGCGGTCACGTACCTGATCGGTTCGCTGATCGGCGTGTCGACCGCCGGGTAGTCATGGTCGATGACGTTGGGCAGTCGACGTCGTCGGGTAGGCTAGCCGCCTCCCATGACCGTTTTCGAGATGTTCGACCGTGAAACCGATCCCCTCGGCGAGGCGTAGCAGGTGACGGAGGTAGGAGGGGCCAACTCCGACGACAACGCGCTCGTTCGCGAGCTGGTGCGTGGGTCCGAGACGGCTCTGACGGCACTCTACGATCGGTATGGCGAGGCGATCTTTGCGTCAGCGTACCGGCTCACCGCTGATCGAGGGATCGCCGAAGAGGTCGTGCAGGAAACATTCCTCACCCTGTGGAACCGCGCCGAGCTGTTCGATCCGACGGCTGGCTCGCTTCCGGGCTGGCTCCACGCCATCGGCCGGAACCGCGCCGTCGATCGCCTCCGCCGGGCAGGACGGCGTCCTCGGCTGGTGGCGCTGTCGTCGGCGACCATGCCCGACGAGAGCGAGACGCAGGGTCTCGAGCGCGCCATCGCCAACGGGAGCGTCGTGGCAGGTTCGGCACAGCCACCCGGGCCGGAAGAGGCGGCCGACGCCGCGGGGCTGCGCCAGGCCATCCGGGCGGCGATGACCACCATGCCGGACCAGGAGCGCACCGTCATTCTCCTGGCCTATCGGGAGGAGCTGTCGCAAACCGAGATCGCCGACCGGCTCCACTGGCCACTTGGGACCGTCAAGACCCGCACGCGGCGAGCGCTCCTTCGGCTGCGCGAGGCTCTCGGCGGGGAGTTTGGGCCGGCGGCGGGGAGGGCGGACCTGCCGGTGTCGTCCGGCCAGGACCGATAGGACACGATGGATCACGAAGCGACACGCGAACAACTCGATCTGGCGGCTGCCGAGCCAGGCGGCCTGGAGCGCCTGATGGCCGGCGACACCCCGACGGCGCAGGCCGTCGCGGGGCACCTCGCCGGCTGTCCCGTCTGCACCGACGAACTCGCCCGGCTCGAACGAGCCGCGCGGGTGATCGGCCGCGTGGTCCGCGAGCAACCGCCGGCCAGCCTGCGCGATCGGACGCTGACCATGATCCGGGCCGCGGGCGTCCAGCGCGGGTCACCCGTGCCCGAACCATCTAGACTCGTCGGTCCCGCAGCCGTGGCCGGCGATTCCGGTTTGGGGTTGAGGCCTGGCCCGGGCCGTGGCCGCGCCGCACTCGGGTGGGCGGCCGCAACCGCGGCGATCCTGGTGCTCTCGGTCGTCGCCACGTCGGCGATCGTCGGCAGCCGGCTCGACGAGCGCCTCGCGGCGCAGGCGACCGACATCGAAGCGCTGGAGCAGGTCACGCTCGCGACGCTCCATGTCACCGCCGAGCCGGACGTCCGGCGGGTCGCCCTGGCCGGACGCGAGGCGTCCGGCAGCCTCGTCTATTCGCCGTCGACGTCGGAGCTCGTCGTCGTCGCGACGGGACTCGCGCCGCCACCGGACGGCAAGGAGTACCGCTGCTGGGTGGAGCTGGCTGGTGATCGCCAGCGTGTCGGGAAGATGTTCTTCAGCGACGATCTCGCCTACTGGATCGGGCCGGTTGAAGCCGTCGAGGGCCTCGTCGGCGATGCAACATTCGGTGTCACGCTCGTCAGCCTCGACGGCTCGACCGGCGGCCAGGACGTGCTGGAGGGCGACCTCTAGACGCGGTTTCCGGACACGTTGCTGGCGTCGCACGGGAGCCGGCTCACCAGCCAGCAGGGGGGTGCCTGCCAGACTGCAGCCGCGCATCCAAGCCCCGCGTTAGCCCACCCTCAGTCACGATCCGTGCCTGACAGGCTGCGTTTGGATCGCCAACGGGGCCTCAGGACGGATCTGGGCCCCTGCTGCAGTCTGGGGGACACGGGCGGGCCCGGTTGGGGCAAGCATGGCGTGGCTGGGCCGGCGTGGCTCGGCTAAGCATGGCGTGGCTCGGCTGGGCGTGGCTCGGCTGGGCCGGGCCCGGTTCGGTTGCGCTGGACACTCCGGTGGCTCAGGCACCCTCGTCGCCCGCCGGTGTTCCCCCACTCGGGGGAGTCGCCGCCGCCTGGGCCGCGGCGTCACCGGGTCCCGTCGGACCGTGCGCATCCCCGGGCTCGACGGACAACTCATTCACCGGGGGCTCGACCTCGATCGGATCGGGCGGCGGCGCGCCCAGATAGGCACGGTGGAGCAGGAGCGCCTGCTCGGCTGCCTCGGGGCTCACGTCAAAGCCGTCCTCGGCCAGGACCGCCGAGAGCCAGGCGGCCTCGCGTGGCAGCTCGGTGGCATCGATCTCGGCTTCGCGGCGTCGGCCGTCCATTATGACGACCCAGACCAGCCCGGCCCCCACGACGAGCCCGACGATCAGCAGCCACACGTTGAACTCGGCGTTCACTCGGGCCGAGTATAGGGAGCGCG
>JBKKCW010000290.1:0-2581 GCA_046712485.1 Candidatus Limnocylindrales bacterium | reverse complement strand
GCACCAGCCCAGCGAAGGTCGGGTGGTAGTGGGCGGCGTCGAAGGGCGTGGAGCTTCCGACCGCAGTGAACAGGTCGGCGCGCCAGATCGGCTCCTCGATCGACCAGAACACGGCATCGCGTCGAGGGACTGGCGGCGGGACTGGCGGTCTCGTTTCGCGAACGCGTCGCAGCTGCACCCGACAGCCGGTCTCGCGGGTCCCGTCGGCCTGCGCTTCCTCCCAGTACTCGGTCGTCGCCGCGATCGGCCCGAGGATCACCGCGCTTCGCACGCCTGCCACCTCCCTGTCGCCGGCCGTCGCCTCGATCCGGACCAGCGCGCCGATTGTCGACAATCTACGATATGCGGGGACGGGTCGCCCGCGACTGGATCGCTCGGCCTGGGTGAGAATCACAGCGTTCAGCGCCTGACGGAGTGTCGCATGAGCAACGGTCCGGTCGTGGTCATCCCGGCTCCCATCGACGTGATGGAGTGGCGCTACGACGTCGAGCGAAGCATCCTCGAACCGCTTGGCATCACCCTGATCGTGCCCGCTTCCGCGGAGGAGGCGCGGACCCGGATGCCGGACGCCGACGTCATCTTCACGTCCAGCCCGATCTCGGCCGAGGACATCGCGACCTTCCGGAACTGCGTCGGCATCCTCTGCTACAGCGTCGGGATGGACTACGTCGATGCCAAGGCGGCGGCCGCGCGCGGGATCCCGGTCTGGAACTGCCCGACCTCCAACAACGAGGAGGTCTCTGATCACGCGGTCCTCCTGATTCTGGCGGCGCAACGTCGACTGCTGCGGTTCGCCATGGCCGCCCGCGACGGCGATTGGGACGTCTACCAATGGCCGGAACTCAGCCAGATCCACCGACTCGCGACGAGGACTGTGGGGATCATCGGCTTCGGCCGGATCGGCCACCTCGTCGCGCGAAAGCTGCACGGCTTCAGGCTGACCGTGATCGCCAACGACCCATACATCGCAAAGACGCCCGATCCCCAGGTCGTGCTGGTCTCGCTCGACGAGCTGTGTGCGCGTGCGGATATCGTCGTCTCCTGCGCAGCCCTCACCGACACATCCCGCGGGCTGATCGGTGCGCCCACGATCGCGAAGATGAAGCCGGGCGTGATCCTGGTGAACGTATCGCGCGGTGGCATCGTGGTCGAGGACGCGCTGGCCGACGCGCTCCAGTCGGGGCACGTTGCCTATGCGGCCCTCGACGTCCGCGCTCCGGAGCCCCCGGATCCCGCCCACGACCGGATCACCCACCTGCGCAATGTGCTGCTCACCCAGCACGTCGCAGCGAGCTCCGTCGAATCGGTGGCGGGCCTCCACGTCGAGGCGGCCAACCAGATCATTGCCCTCCTCCGGCAAGCCGGCCGGTTGCCGGCGGCCTGAGCCGCCGACCCGGCTGCCCGAAGCTCGCGATGGCCCGCTACCCGAGCACGGTCATGGTCAGCATCGTCTGCCCGTGGGACGACGACGAGCGCCTGGACGAGGCCATGTTCCGGCGCGCCACTCGCCACGCGCTGGCGTCGGGCTTCACCCACCTCTACGTGTTCGGGACGGCCGGCGAGGGGTACGCCGTCGATACCGCGCGGTTCCGGGAGGTCGCGGACGTGCTTCGTGACGAGACGGCCGGCACGCAGGCGCAGGCGATGGTCGGGGTCATCGGTCTCTCGACCGCAAACGTCCTGGAACGTGTCGGGGTTGCCCACGGTCTTGGCTTCCGCGCGTTCCAGATCTCGTTGCCGAGTTGGGCGCCGCTTGCCGACGCCGAGGTCATGGCCTATTTCGAGGCGATCTGCGGGGCCTTTCCCGACTCGCAGTTCATGCACTACAACACGGTCAAGGTCGGGCGGTTGGTCCGCGGCAGCCTGTACCGCGAGATCGTCGAGCGCGTGCCGAACCTGGTCGCCACCAAGACCATGACGAGCGATCTGGGGATCGTCGCCGGCGTCGTCCGCGAGGCACCGGAGCTGATGCATTTCCTCACCGAGCAGTCGATCGCATATGGCGCGCTGTTCGGCGAGGTCGCGCTGCTCGGGACGTTCGCCGCGCTCGCCCCGGAGCAGTCATGGGCGCTGCTCGAGGCGGTCCGGACCGGCCGGCACGCGGAAGCGGCCGAGATCGGGGCATGGTTCGAACACCTGAACCACACGGTGTTCGATCCGCTCATGGTGGATCGGCGGGTCGACGGGGCTTACGACAAGACGATCGAGAAGCTGTCCCGGGACATGGCCGGGTTCCCGCTCCGCATGTTGTCGCCCTACCGCGCGGTCTCCGAGCTCGAGTTCGAGAACACGTTGGGCCGGCTCAGGGATGCCTTCCCGGAGCTGGTGTGATCGTCGATTCGCATGTCTATTGCTTCGTCGCGCCCGACGAACCTGCCGGGCACGAGAGCGCGGAGGCGCATCTCCGCGAGGTCCAGGTCTTCCATGCGCTCCACCACCAACCTGCCTGGCGAACGCGCGATCGCGGGCCGTCGGACGCGCATCGCCTGCTTGATCCCACGGCCGACGAACCCCTTCGGGCGGCGAAGGACGCGGCGTTCCGCGTCGACCGGACCCGCAACCGCCTGACCTGGACCCTGGA
>JBKKCW010000289.1:0-8742 GCA_046712485.1 Candidatus Limnocylindrales bacterium | reverse complement strand
CGGGCCCCTCACCGGGTCGTCCGTCGCCGTTTCGGGACGGGATGGCCGATACGGACGAGGAGGCAGACATGGCGACCACGACGACTCGCTCCGAGGTCAAGGAGGCGACCCGGGTCAAGGAACGAAGCCCGCAGACCTCTCGCATCGAGACGGCCCGGGCGGTCATGGCCGACGCCGTCGCTGACGCGGCAGCCGCCGCCGGCTCCATCGCCACCGAAGCATCGACCAAGGTACCAAGCGCCGCCGCGACAGGCCGCGCTGCGTTTGACGACGCCAACCGCCGGATCCGTGCGAGCTCCGACGAGATGCTCCGGATCGGGACGGCCGTGTCGTTCGGTCTCGCGGCGGGGTTGCTGATCGCCGGGGCAAATCGGCTCCTTGTCGCACTGGCGCTCGTCCCGGTGGGCATGATCGGGCTGACCATGCTCGAGCGCTCGAGCGAGAAATCGCGGTCGAGCGACGGCGGCGGAGCGACGGGCGGCAGGTAGCCGGCGCACGCTGCAAGCGCGCTGATAGCGCCACACGCCTGCCCGGAGTCTTGCTGCGATCGTCGGTCACCTACGGTGGTGCCACTGGATCGCCGTGGCGCGACCTCAAAGCCTGGAGGCTCAACCGTGGATGACGTGAAGCGAACCTATCGCGAAGGGGAAGAGAACGCCAAGGAAGCCTGGCGCAAGGCCGACGGGAACGAAAGCCCGGCCGATGTGATCGGCAACGCGGGTGACAACATCCGCAAGGAGCTGGGCAACGCGGGCGACGATCTCCGCCGCGAGACGCAGGAAGGCGTCGACAAGAACAAGGACGCCTGGCGGCAGTCAGACGGCGACGAGAGCGTCGCCGACAAGATCGGCAACGCGGGCGACGACCTTCGCCGCGAGCTGGGTCAGCGCTGATCTCCTTCTTCGCGACGCGAGAAAGCCCCGTCCCTCCGGGCCGGGGCTTTCGTTTGCCCCGGATGCCCTGTCACCTGGCAGGCGCGAGGCATCCGTAACACTTCATCGGGGGCCAATGAGGCCAGCCCATGGCGCCGGGTCGGATCATCCTCCCCAAATGCCTCGCGAACGCACCGTCAGGAGTGTCCTCCGACGGCCGAGCAGGTTCGGCCATCGGCGACCCCATACCCGTCGGCTTGGCCTGCCCCGCACGCTTGACGAGGAGGCCTTTCTCGGGGTCCTTTCCCATGAGCTGCGTACCCCGGTCACGACGATCTACGGCGGGGCCCAGATCCTCGCTACCCGCGACCTGCCCGACGCGCGACGCCGCGCGCTGGCTGCGGACGTGGGGTCCGAGGCGGAGCGCCTGTATCGGATCGTCGAGGACCTGGTCGCACTGCTTCGTTCCGAACGGGGCGACCTCAAGCCCGCGCGAGAACCGGTCGCAGTGGGCCGGACGATCGCCGCTGCGGTCGAACACGAAAAGGGCCGAAGCCCGGACCTCGACATCCGGTTCCAGGGTGCGACCGACGCCGCGGCGGACGAGGCAGACGAGGCGCTCGTCGGCCACGTCGCCCGGAACCTGCTGGACAACGCGGTCCGCTATTCACCCGGGCAGGCCACTGTGGAGGTTGTCGTCGACGTCGAACCGCACGAGATCGTGGTCCGTGTCCTCGACCAGGGCCCCGAGCCCAACGACCACGATCGGCGTGACCTGATCAATCCGGGCAGGACGCCCGCCGGACTTGCCGGTGGCGGTCTCGGTCTGTTCGTGGCAGCCCGCCTGGTTCAGGCGATGGGGGGTCGCAGCTGGGCACGCCCGCGACCAGCTGGCGGCGCGGAGTTCGGGTTCGCGTTGCGTCGCTCGGCGGGGCTGCGCGAAGCGCCCGTCTGACGCGGCCGGAACGGTCTCGGTCGAGTTCTATCGCGGTCGCGGATCAGGCCCGGTGAGCCGCTCGCGCAGGGCTTCGACGAGCAGCGTGGCGTGGCGCCTCTCATCCTCGAGCAGCTCGCTGAAGATCGACTCGTTGCCGTCGAGGATGTACTGCTCGTAGGCCTCGATGGCCTCCAGCTTGGAGGTCAAGGCCTGGAGCAGGTCATACGTCGCGTCGTCCACGATCGACTCCGGCACCTCGAACGTGCGGTCCATGGCCGCTTGGTCCCGATCCTGTGTGGTCGCGTCTCGAGCTTGCATGTCAACACCTCCGCGGTCGCCCCGTGTCATCGTGCCGGCCGCCGCCCAACAGACGCACCCGCCCCTGGAGCGGAAGCTGTTGCGTCAGGCTTGCGGTCGGGCTGCCCAACCCGCAGGGCTCGTACGCGCCCGCGACGCGCGTCACGCTCGAGCGGTGCTCGAAGGAGCTCGAGGAGCGCGGCCTCCGCTGCGGCGTCACGCGGCGCAGACACCGCACTGGACGCCTCGTTCGTCCGCCGGCGCCTCGGCTTGCGGAGCCCGGTGGAGAGGTACGCATCGATCACGCCGGGGTGGACGTAGCTGCCACGTGCCACCGCCTCGGTGTTGCCGAGACCGCCCGCCGAGATCCGAATGGCTTCGACCACGTTCCGTTTTGCTTCGCGCGGATTGGCCGGCGGCTCGAGCTCGCAAAGGGCGCGGTAGGCCAGCACGGTCCCCGACCAGATCCTGAAGTCTCGCGTCGTGACGTCCGCACCGGCAGCCTCACGAAGATAGGCATTGACGTCGTCGGACGCCACGTCCTGCGGCTGGCCATCCCCGTCGAGGTACTGGAAGAGCTCCTGGCCGGGCAACTCCCGGCAGCGCCGGATGACGTTGGCCAGCCGCCGATCGCGCAAGCCGACTTCGTGTTGCTGTCCTGACTTTCCGCGGAAGCGGAACTGGAACGAGTCGCCTTTGATCGACACGTGGCGGTCGCGGAGTGTGGTCAGGCCAAACGACTTGTTGAGCCTCGCGTACTCCTCGTTGCCAACGCGGATCAACGTCAGCTCGAGCAGCCTGACGACCGCGGCAAGCACCTTGTCTCGGGACATCGTGCGGCCTGCCAGGTCACGATCGCACCGGCGACGGATCTTCGGCAGCAACCGGGCAAAGGCGACGATCCGCTCGAACTTGGCGTCGTCCCGCCGTATCCGCCAACGCGGGTGGTAGCGATATTGCTTCCGGCCGCGGGCGTCACGCCCCGTCGCCTGGAGATGGCCTTCTGCGTCGTCGCAGATCCAGACGTCGGTCCAGGCAGGCGGAATGGCCAACGCGCGGATTCGGGCCAGCGTCGCGCGATCCCGGACGAGCTGGCCCGACGGATAGCGGTAGCTGAACCCGCGACCTGCCCGACGACGTGTCAATCCGGGCCGGTCGCCGCTCGCGTACCGGAGGCCGGCGAGCTTTGCCGAATACGAAGGAGCTGGCCGATCGACGCCGGTCGGCGTCCGGCGGTGTTCGATGGTCGTGGCGTTGGCCATCTCGGGACGGTTGCCTCCGGCGTGTCTCAGGTGCTCGGGTCAGGGTGCCACAGCCCGTGGCACCGTCGTTGCAGCGCTGTCATGAGCCTGTGATGCCGATCCATTGACTGCGGCGCGCGCGCAAGCGGGTCGCCATCACAGTCCTGCCTGTGGGCACCCAGACCGTTGAACTGCCGATCAGCGCACCGCGAACCCTCCAAGGGGTGTCGAACGCGGTGGTCATCGACGCCGTCTCCGTGCGATTTCCCGAGCAGCTGGCCGTCGACCGGATCAGTCTGACCGTCCAGAGCGGCACGATCCTCGGGCTGATCGGACCTTCCGGAGCGGGCAAGACGACGACGATCCGACTCCTGACCGGCGCATTGGATCCGACCTCCGGCTCGGTCACTGTCCTGGGCGAGAATCCGAGGTCCTTCCAGCGGCGTACGCGCCAGCGGATCGGCTACATGCCACAGGCATTGACCCTGTTCCCGGATCTGACCTGCAGGGAGAACGTCGATCTGGCCGCATCGCTGTTCGGCATGCTGTTTCGATCCCGGCGACGGCGGACTCGAGAGGCCCTGGAACTCGTTGATCTGTGGGACGTTCGAGGTCGCAGGGCGAGCCGCCTGTCGGGCGGCATGCAGCGGCGCCTCGAGCTGGCCTGTGCGCTCGTGCACGATCCGTCCCTGCTCTTCCTCGACGAGCCCACCGCGGGGCTCGATCCCCTGCTCCGTGAACGTGTGTGGCAGGAATTGCACCGCTTGCGACGTGATGGCCGCACGATCGTCGTCACGACGCAATACCTCAACGAAGCGGAGTCCTGCGACTTCGTCGGCCTCATTGCCGAGGGCCGCCTGATCGCGATCGCGACACCCGACGATCTCCGCCGGCTGGCGATGGGCGGCGACATCCTCGACGTGGAAACCGCGAACTTGTTCGACGGGGAGTCCCTGAATGACCTGCCTTCCGTGCGCGACGTGCGGCAGCTTGGTCCACGCCGACTGCGCATCACTGTCGATGACGTTGGCGCAGCAACGCCTGACGTGGTCGCCGCTGTCGAGCAACGCGGCGGGGAGGTCGCCTCGGCTCGCGAGGAGCGGCCATCGTTCGACGAAGTCTTCTCGCGGCTCGTCGAGCGCGAGCAGGCGCGCGGCCGGGAGGATCGGGAACCCCGGGTCCCGGCCCGTGATCACGAGGAGGTGAAACCCACATGATCGGGCTGGCGCAGCTCGTGATTCGGCTACTCGCACTTGTCGGCAAGGAAATCGTCGAGATCATGCGCCGGCCCGGAGCTGTGGTGAGCCTCGTGTTCGGACCGTTCCTGATCATGGCCCTCTTTGGCCTTGGGTACAGCGGTGAACGTCGTCCCCTCGAGACGGTCATCGTCATCCCGCCATCATCCGGCCTGCCAACCGACATCGAGCTGTACCGGGAGCTGGGCAGCGGCGGTTTCCATATCCAGGCCATCGCACAGGATCGCGCGGCTGCCGATGCCCAGCTTCGGGATGGGACGCTCGACCTGGTGGTCGTGGCTCCCGCCGACCCGGAAGCGACCTTCCGCAGGGGCGAGCAATCCGTGTTCGAGGTGCTGATGAATGTCGTTGATCCGGTCCAGGTGAACTATGCCGGATTCCTTGCCAGCAACCTGGCTGGGGCGGTGAACCGCGAGATTCTTCGGCAAGCGGCCGAGGAGGGCGAAGGAGTGGCCGCGGAGGCCGGCCTGATCGAGACGGGGAAGACGCCACTCGCCGTCCTCGCCGCCCCCACCCGTGCCGAGCTCGTCAACATCGCTCCGGTGACCCCGGGGGTCGTGGCCTTCTATGGCCCAGCGGTGCTCGCGTTGGTCCTCCAGCACCTGGCAGTGACGCTCGTCGCCCTCTCCCTCGTTCGGGAGCGCACGAGCGGGATCATCGAGATGTACCGCGTTGCACCGGTCAACGCCTGGGAGGTGCTGATCGGCAAGCTCCTGGCATACCTGTTCGTCGGCGGTGGCATTGCGGCCATCTCGGTCGCGTTGTTGCACTACGGCTTCGCCGTCCCCATGCTCGGCGACGTCGGGGTGCTGGCCGGCACCATCGCGCTGGTCCTGGTCGCGTCGCTGGGACTTGGCCTGGCGATTGCCGTCATCTCCGACTCGGAGCGGCAAGCCGTCCAGCTTTCCCTGCTCGTACTCCTCGCTTCAGTGTTCTTCAGTGGGTTCGTCCTGTCGGTCTCGGAATTCACCGATCTTGTCCGCGCCTTCGCCTACTCCCTTCCCGTGACACACGGCATCCGGCTCATCCAGGACATCATGCTCCGCGGCACCGTGACCCAGTACTGGGCGTACGCCGTGCTTGCCGTCATCTCCATGGGTACGCTCGTCTTCAGCTGGCTGATCCTCCGCCGCGGCATGACGCGGGCGTGAGGAGGGCGCCGCCAGGCGCGCGCATCCGACAAGCTAGAGAGACAGGGCGTCGACCTTCTCGGGATCGATGTCCAGCTCGCGGATCGCCTTGGCGGCCTTGGCGCCGGTGATCGCGCCGCAGCGGGCCAGCTCGGACAGAGTGGCCGCCGCGATGTGCCGTGGATCGATCTCGAACAGTGCCCGCAGGTTCTCGCGGGTGTCGCTCCGGCCAAAGCCATCCGTGCCGAGTGGCAGGAAATGGGGCGGCAGCCAGCGCGCGATCATGTCGGGCAGCGCCTTCATCCAGTCCGTCGCCGCGACGATCGGCCCGCCTTCGTGCGGGAGGATCCGGCTGACGAACGGGATCCGGGTCTTTGCTTCCGGGTGCAGCCGGTTCCAGCGTTCCGTCTCCAGGGCGTCGCGCCGGAGCAGCTGGAACGAGGGGGCGCTGTAGACCTCGGCCGCGATGCCGAACCTGTCGGCGAGCAGATCCCGGGCGCCGAGCACCTGCTGCAGGATCGCACCTGAGCCCACGAGTCGCGCCGCGTGGGCGCCACGGCCGACGTCGGGCGCCGCGGCAAAGCGGTAGATCCCCCGGAGGATCGCCTCGTCCGTGATGTCCGCCTTGGCCGGCTGGGCGTAGTTCTCGTTGTAGATCGTGACGTAATAGAAGACGTCTTCGGGCTTTGGGCCGTACATGCGCTCGATCCCGTCCCGGACGACCGCCGCAAGCTCGTACGCAAACGCCGGGTCGTAGGCGCGGATGTTGGGGACGGTGGAGGCCATGATCTGGGTCTGGCCGTCATCGTGCTGGAGGCCCTCACCAGCAAGCGTCGTCCGGCCGGCGGTCGCTCCCATCAGGAAGCCACGACCGCGCGAGTCGGCGAACGCCCACATCTGGTCGCCGGTCCGCTGGAACCCGAACATCGAGTAGAAGATGTAGAACGGGATCGTCGCCAGGCCGTGCGTCGCATATGAAGTGCCCGCAGCCTGGAAGCTGGCCATGGAGCCTGCTTCGGTGATGCCCTCCTCGAGGACCTGGCCGTCCTTCGCCTCGCGATATGACAGGACGAGGTCCGAGTCGACCGGCTCGTAACGCTGTCCGAGGGCCGCGTAGATCCCGCCCTCCTTGAACAGGGGGTCCATGCCAAACGTCCGCGCCTCGTCCGGGATGATCGGCACGATCCGCGGTCCGAGCTCCTTGTCCCGGATCAGGTTTCGCAGGATCCGGGCAAAGACCATCGTGGTCGACACCGGGGTCTGGCTGCCGCCCGCGAACTCGGCGTCGACCGCGGCAGCGGGTGCGGGCATGGCCGGTGCCCGAACGACGCGGCGCGGGATGGGCCCGCCCAGGGCGCGACGGCGCTCGACCAGGTATTGGATCTCTTCGGAGTCTTCGCCCGGGTGGTAGTAGGGCGCGTCCTTGAGCGTCGAATCCGGGATTGGCAGCTCGAGTCGATCACGGAAGATCTTGAGCTCGGCTTCGTTGAGCTTCTTGGCCTGATGCGTGATGTTGCGCGCCTCGACGCCCGGGCCCAGGGTCCAGCCCTTCACCGTGTGAGCCAGGATCACCGTTGGCGCGCCCGTGTGTTCGACCGCGGCACGATACGCCGCGTACACCTTGCGATAGTCGTGCCCACCGCGCCGGAGCTTCGCGAGGTCGTCGTAGGTCAGGTGCTCCACCATCTTACGCAGTCTCGGATCCGGCCCGAAGAAATGCTCGCGGATGTACGCACCGCCCGCGACCGAGTACTTCTGGAACTCGCCGTCCAGGGTTTCGTTCATCTTCTGAACGAGCAGGCCATCCACGTCGCGCGCCAGCAATTCGTCCCACTCGCGGCCCCACACGACCTTGATGACGTTCCAGCCGGCGCCGCGGAATGCCGACTCGAGCTCCTGGATGATCTTGCCGTTCCCGCGGACCGGCCCATCGAGCCGCTGGAGGTTGCAGTTGACGACGAAGGTCAGGTTGTCCAGCCCTTCCCGGGCGGCCACGTGCAGCGCGCCGAGCGACTCGGGTTCGTCCGTCTCCCCGTCGCCCACGAAGGACCACACGCGTGACTTCGAGGTGTCGAGCAGGCCGCGGTTGTGCAGGTATCGGTTGTAGCGGGCCTGGTAGATCGCGCTGATCGGCCCGAGACCCATGGACACGGTCGGGAACTCCCAGAACTCCGGCATCAGGCGCGGATGGGGGTACGAGCTGAGGCCCTTGCCCGGGACGGTTTCCCGCCGGAAGTGGTCGAGCTGGTCGACGGTCAGGCGACCCTCGAGGAACGCCCGGGCGTAGATCCCAGGCGCCGCGTGGCCCTGGTAGAAGATCTGGTCGCCGCTCCCCTCCCCGTCCTTGCCACGGAAGAAATGGTTGAAGCCGACTTCGTAGAGCGTGGCCGCCGATGCGTACGTGGCGAGGTGGCCCCCGATCCCGGCGAACCTGTTGTTGGCGCGCAGGACCATCGCCACGGCGTTCCAGCGGATCAGCCGGCGGATCCGGCGCTCGAGCTCCTCGTTGCCGGGAAACGAGGGCTCCTGCTCTGGGCTGATCGTGTTGATGTAGCGCGTCTGCGTGAGCGGCGGGAGCCCCACCTGCAGCTGGCGCGCACGCTTGAGCAGCTTGTAGATGATGAAGCGCGCGCGGCTCTCACCCTCCTCGGCGACCACCTGGTCGAGCGACGCGAGCCAGTCCTCGGTCTCGTCGGGGTCGATGTCGGGCAGCTGGTGCTTGAACTCGTCGAAGTACATGGGGCTCACAGCGTAGCCCATTCGTGCTCGCACCGGACATTGCGGGATGGTGGCGACGACCAACCGCTCGGAAGTCCTGTAATGCCGATGAGACGCTTTTGTAAGGCACCCGCGTGCGAACGGCAGGTTGGGCCACCGATGCTGGCGTCCCAAAACAGGAAAGGGACCCAAATGACAGACCGCGACACCAGAGACACGGTCGTTGTGACCGACGGCGGGGGATCTTCAAGCAGCGGGATCATCCTCGGCGTGGTGGTGATCATCCTCGTG
>JBKKCW010000288.1:0-3528 GCA_046712485.1 Candidatus Limnocylindrales bacterium | reverse complement strand
GCAGTCAACGTGCCGACCATCGTCGGGTGAACCGTGCAGATGAAGGCGTACGCTCCGGCGTCCAGCGCCGGGACGTCGTAGGTCTGGGTGGCCACGCCATCGAAGATCGCTCCCTTGAAGACCTCCTCGCCGGTCGCGGTCTCTCGGTGGATCGCCACGTTGTGGGGCGTGGCCTGGTCATTGTTCGTGAATTCGATCTGGAATGGTTCGCCGGCGAGCACGTTGACCGCTGTCTGTTCGAAGGCGAGACCCACGGCGCTGACCTGTGTCGCACCCGAGTCGTCGCTAGCGCTTGGCTCAGCGGAGACCTCGACGCTTGGTGGCGGCGTGACGGACGGTGCCGGTTCGTAGGTCCAACCTGGATTGGCCGTGGTGCAGGCCGTCAGCAGCGCGGCGGACAGGACGCCGATCGACGCGACGAACACGAAGCGGGTGGGACGCATTGTCGGGACCTCACTTGGGCGCGGGGAACCGCGATCGGTATAGCCGTCCGAATCTACCCCGGCGATCCGGCCGTTGTCGCGCTCGGGTGGTCTGGAGGGGTCCGGGGTACCTGCTGGTACGCATGGGGGATGAGTACCAGTACCAAAGGGTCGGTTGTTCCGCGCAGGATGCAGCCTAGTCTCATGGTCCACCTCGTTCAGGAGTGGTGGTCCTGTGGCAATCCTCAGAACGGAGCCTCCAGATGGCCAACGATCTCGTCGCTCGAGCCTGGCGCCTCGCCGTCACCATTGGCCCGCTTGTTGCGATCGCCCTGTCCCTCGCAGCCGGGTACAAGTGGCGCTAGCCGACTAAACCAATCGCCGTCGCGACCGGAGCCCATCCGGACGAGACGATCCCGATACCGAAGAGACCCGGAGCCCTCCCTCCGGGTCTCTTTATGCGTCCCCGGCTGGACGGCGCAGGCGGGCGTTGCCCCGGCGTTCGGTCGCTTACGCACTTCCAGTGCGCGCCCTCCCTCTCTTCGCTGGCGCCTTCGCTTGCACCGTCCCAGCGTGACGCGAGTCCAGTGTCGGACCCCCGCTAGCGGGGTTCTGTCAGCCCCAGACGGATCGCGACGGCGGCGGCTTCGACCCGGCCCGAAACCGACAGCTTGGCCAGGATATTGCCGACGTGGACGCCGACCGTCTTCTGGCTGATGAAGAGGTGCTCGCCGATCTCGCGGTTCGTCCGCCCCTGGGCCACCTGCGCGAGAACCTCGCGCTCGCGTGCGCTCAGACCAAATGTGTCGGCGCGCTCGGTCACGGGATGCGGGTCGCCCACCACGGCCAGGACCAGCTCCGACCGTGCGGCGTTGCCGCCGTCCAGGCTCCCGACATTCGGGGCGATCGGCACCGCCACGGGCGCACGACCCGGCTCGGCGAGGAAGGTCTCGACTGCGTCGGGCAGCTGGATGCGCGCGCGACCCGCGAGGTCGCGGAGCGCTCGCAGGAGGGGCCGCGCCCCGATCTCGAGCGCAATGTCCACCGCCGCCAGAAGCGGCTCCCGTGCGTCCGCGCGGCCGGATCTTCCGGCACCCGATCCGAGCATCGCCTCGGCCTGGCGCCAGCGCGCGAGGGCCACCTCGTAGGGCGCCGTCCGCTCGTACCAGGCTTGGGCCACGCGTCCCCACTCCTCGGGATCGTCGTCGCCGTCCAGCCGCCGCTGATACGCCCGAGCAGTAGCCAGGTACGCCTCGGCCACCTGTCGTGAACCGGCTGTGGGAGGGGCGCCGCTCAGGCGAACGAGCTCCGCCGCGGTTCTCACGACGTCTGCTGTGCGCTGGCGGGCGGCAGCCAGCGGGGCGAGCTGGCGCCGCTCGAGCGCCTCGAGACCCGCGACCGCGTCGACCTGGGCGACCATGGCCGCGAGCCTCGCCACCAGGACCCACTCCTCGGTCTCCTTGACCACGGCCCAGCCCCGCTCGACCGATCGGCTGGCGTCCGCGATGTCGCCACTCCACAGCGAGAAGGACGCGGCCGCCAGGTAGTACGAGCCGGCCAGCTGCGGCTCACGCAGGGCGTCGAACTCGAGCACAGTCTGTCCCAGCAGCCGCGCCGCCTCCTCGCCCGCCTCCATCTCGATCTCGACCATCGCGAGCTGGATGATCGAAGTCAGGAAGACGACTCCGACGGGCAGCCAGCCCAGCGCTCGATTGCTCAGCTCGCGGGCCTCGCGCCACCGGCCCAACAGGAACAGCGACTCCGCGACGTTGCCGGCGAGGAAGTTGCCGTAGACCGCTTCGAGACCGGTTCGGCGGGCCTCGTCGATACCTTCGTACGCGACATCTACGGCCTCCGTCCGGC
This sequence comes from Candidatus Limnocylindrales bacterium, assembly GCA_046712485.1. GTDB lineage: Bacteria > Chloroflexota > Limnocylindria > Limnocylindrales > CSP1-4 > SPCO01. Next base: position 1,243 of record JBKKCW010000288.1, on the reverse strand, counting down.
GAGCGACGAGGTCGAGCACCGTGGTGAGGTTCGCCCGGATCCGAAAGAGAGCATCCTGGTCGTCGAGCTCGCGGGCGGTTCGCTCGGCGTCGCGCAGGAGCTCGATCGCGGCGCTCGGGTCGCTGCCCCAGGCCATCGCGACACCGAGGGTCGTCAGGGCATGGACCTCGTGCTGGCGCGCCACCGGCTCGCATGCGCGCGCCACCTCGATCGCCTCGTGGGCGATGCGTTGGGCATCCGAGAAGGTGCCCTCGAGCATGGTCAACTGGGCGAGCGCGGCGAGGACCCTGGCCCGCGCCGGGCTCGGCTCGCGTGGGACGAGATCGACCGCGCGACGGGCCGCGGCCATCGCGCCGACGTGGTCGCCGGCCGCGCGCCGGACGTTGGCAAGACGCTCGTGCAACAGACCGAGCCGGACCCGATCGCCGCGCTCGTCGAGGGCACCGATGGCGACTTCGAGATAGGCCGTTGCCCGCGACGTGCGACCGACCGCGAACGCGGCCTCCGAGGCCCGGACCTGGAGCCCGATCCGGTCCCAGACCGGTCGATCCGCCCAGGGCCGGACCATGCCCGTGTCGCGATCTTCCGGGATCGACAGTGCGAGCTCCAGGGCGGCGAGCTCGTCTGCCGCAGCGTGACGCGATGCGGCGACCCCGGCCGCGTCGACCGCTGCCGCGGGTGGTGGCCGTGGGTCTTGGGTCACCAGCCAGTGGCGCGCCACGGCCGACGGCGGCCCACCCATCCCGACCGCGAGCGGGGGGTTATATCGGGCGCTAGTCTCGGGCAGCAGGTCGCGCTCGACGGCCCGACCGATCGACTCGTGGCGCATCGCGATCGCGCCGTCGCGCTCGACGATGAACCCATGCTCGAGGGCCTCGACTCGCCCGGCGAGCAGATCCGCGCCAAGGATACCGTCGCCGTAGCGCGGGCCCGATGCGCTGCGCGGGGCGGGCCGGGTGCTCTCGGCTTCGAATGCGGCCGCCGAGGCGGCCACCTGCGAGGGCACGAGCGGCCGACCGGCGGTGGCGATCAGGCGAAGGATCCGCCGGCACTCAAGCGATCGGGCGGCCAGCCGGGCCATCACCAGCTCGTCGAACGAGCCCGTGAGGGATGCCCGCGGCAGCTCCCGGCGAGCGGCAAGCAGCTCCTCGGCAACTAGCGGGATGCCACCGGATCGCTCGGTGACAAGGAGCAGGAGACCGGCCGACGCCCGTTCTCCCTCGATCCCCTCGATCAGGGCGGC
>JBKKCW010000287.1:0-6659 GCA_046712485.1 Candidatus Limnocylindrales bacterium | reverse complement strand
TGTTTATAATAGCCTGGGGGGGGGGGGGGGGGCGGTTGTGGCGCGGTCGCCGAAACGACCCCCGGGAACGCACGGGCACCTTAGCGGCACAGGCGCACGGGCGCCGCTTCTCGGATATGCGCCACCAGACTCTGCGAGGTGGGAAAGGGCGTGTCGACGGCCGATTTCCGCGTCCGAACGGGCCGACATGGCCGATTTCACGCTCAAGGCAGACGGCAGGTTGGAGCAAGACCCGCGCGGATGACCTCGCGCAGTCATGGGAGTGGTATCCGATAAGCGATCGCGGGCCGGGAGAGCGCGGTGACCGCTCCGGTGCGAATTTCGGAGAGTCGAGGGCAAATCCCAACGAATCTCGAACCGGCACGAGGCCGCGAGACGTCGCCCTCGCCGTCCTTGACACTCTCCGCGCCGCGACCATATTCTCCGCGCCATCCCCGCCTGGCGGCGCTGGCCGCCCTCCGCTTCAGGAGTGCCAACGAACGTGCCGACCGTCGACGTCCGGCTCGTGGACGTGGTCAAGAAATTCGGCGATGCCGTCGCCGTCGACCACATCAATCTCGAGGTCCTCGATGGCGAGTTCTTCAGCCTGCTCGGCCCGTCCGGTTGCGGCAAGACGACGACGCTGCGCATGATCGGCGGCTTTGAAGAACCCACGTCGGGTCTCATCGAGCTGCAGGGCCAGGACGTCACCTGGTTGGCGCCCTACAAGCGCAACGTCAACACCGTGTTTCAGAGCTACGCGCTGTTCCCGCACCTCACGATCTACGAGAACGTCGCGTTCGGACTGCGGAGGCGCAAGGTCAAGGACAGCGAGATCAAGACCCGCGTGGCGGACATGCTCAAGCTCGTCGAGCTACCGGGGTACGAACAACGAAAGCCGACCCAGATCTCGGGTGGCCAGGCGCAGCGCGTCGCACTCGCCCGGGCGCTCGTCAACCGGCCCGCGGTGCTCCTGCTCGACGAGCCGCTCGGGGCGCTGGACCTCAAGCTGCGACGCCAGATGCAGGTCGAGCTCAAGCGGATCCAGCAGGAGGTCGGGATCACGTTCATCTACGTGACCCATGACCAGGAGGAGGCGATGACGATGTCCGATCGAATCGCCGTCATGAATGCCGGCCGCTATGAACAGCTCGGCGACCCCGAGAGTCTCTACGAGCGGCCGGCTACACGGTTCGTGGCCGGCTTTCTCGGGATCAGCAATCTGCTCCCGGGCGCCGTGGAGGGCACGGATCCGGACTACGTGACCGTCCGGCTCTCGGACGATTCTCGAGTCAGGGCGCCGCGCGGCTCGGCGGACGGCCAGCAGCGGGTCAGCGTCGGTGTCCGGCCCGAGAAGATCCGGCTGCGGGATCCGGCCGAGGCCGCGCCTGGGGGACACAATGAGCTCAGCGGCATCGTTCGCGACGCGTCGTACCTGGGCGTCAGCACCCAGTACCAGGTCGAGGCGCGCGGCGGCGTCCGGCTGACCGTGTACGAACAGAACGTCGAGCGAGCCACGCGCGGGGAGCTGTGGTCCCCCGGCGAGGCGGTTCGAATGACGTGGTCGCCGGACCATAGCTTCATCGTGCAGGAACCCCGGGGCGCTGCGCCGACGCAGAGCGTCAGCGAGAATGCGGCGTCGGCCTGATGGCCGACCTCGAGTCATCGAGAAGGAGACCCATGACCGAGATCGACGAGCGCCTGTCGTCCGAGCTGACGCGACGCCGGTTCCTGCAGGGAACCGCGCTGACCGGAGTCGCGGCTTTCGTGGCCGCCTGCGGAACGAGCGGTACCGGCAGCCCCGCGCCAGCCGAGTCCACCGAAGCCAGCGCCAGTGCTGATCCCGGAGCGTCCGAGGGCGCCGCCGCGGAGTCCCCCTCCGCCGAGCTGAACTTCGCCAACTGGCCCCTGTACATCGACACGGACGAAAACGACGAGACCAAGCACAAGACCCTCGAGGATTTCACCGCGAAGTACGGGACGGTCGTCAACTACTCCGAGGTGATCAACGACAACGACGAGTTCTTCGGCACGATTCGCCCCGCCCTGGAGGGCGGCCAGGACAGCGGCTGGGACATCGTCGTCCTGACCGACTGGATGGCCGGACGGCTCATCCGCCTGGGCTGGACCGAGACCTTCAATCTCGACAACATGCCCAACAAGGTCGCCAACATGCAGGACGTCTACAAAGGCGTCGACTTCGACCCGACCGATGACCATCACGCGCCATGGCAGTCGGGTATGACCGGTCTCGGCTACGACAGCGCGGTCACCGGCGATCTCACCAGCCTCGAATCGCTCTGGACAGACGATCCCCGCTGGACGGGCAAGGTCACCTTCCTCACCGAGATGCGCGACACGATCGGCCTGACGTTGTCGAAGCTTGGCAAGGACCCGAGCCAGGCATCTGCTGCGGACTTCGATCTGGCGGTCGCCGAAATTCAGAAGGCCGTCGATGGGGGCATCGTGCGGGCGTTCACCGGGAATGAATACGCCGAGGACCTGGTCTCGGGCAATGTCGTCCTGGCCATGGCCTGGTCGGGCGACATCATCGTCAAGCAGGCCGAGAAGGAGACGCTCGTCTGGCAGCTCCCCGATGAGGGCGGGATGCTCTGGACGGACAACATGCTCATCCCCAAGGGTGCAGCGCACAAACACACGGCGGAACTGATGATCGACTTCGTGTATGACCCGGAGATCGCAGCCCAGATCGCCGCCTACGTGAATTACGTGACGCCGGTCAAGGGCGCAAAGGAAGCGCTCGCGGCCACGGACCCCGAGCTCGCCGAGAGCCCGCTCATCTTCCCGCCCGACGACGTCCTGGCCAACGTCAAGATCTTCAAGACCTTGTCCGAGGAGGAGGAGTCGACCTTCAACGACAAGTTCTCCGCGCTGACCGGCAACTAGCGGACAAGCGGGGACCGGGGTGCACGCGCGGCAGAGGCTCCTCCGCCTGACCCCGTATCTGCTGCTCGCCCCGGGCATGCTCTGGCTGCTCCTGTTCTACGCGTACCCGAGCGTCCAGATGTTTATCAGCTCGTTCTGGTCCGGGACCCTGGAGACCGGCTTCACCGTCTCGCTCTCCAACTGGACGACGTATCCGGAGGCACTCGAGCGGTACGGACCGCAGTTCGGTCGGTCGATCGTGTATGGCGCTGCGGCGACCGTGATCTGCTTCCTGATCGCCTATCCGCTCGCGTACACCATCGCGTTCCGTGGCGGGCGCTACAAGAGCCTGCTGCTCTTCCTGGTGATCGCGCCGTTCTTCACGAGCTTCCTCCTGCGCACGCAGAGCTGGAAGATCATTCTGGGTGACGATGGCATCCTCTTCGGACCGTTGAAGGACTTCGGCCTGCTCGGACCCGACTTCCGGGTGCTCGCGACCCCGGTGGCAGTGGTCGCCGGGATCGCCTACAACTTCCTGCCGTTCATGACCCTCCCGATCTACGTCTCCCTCGAGAAAATCGACGGCCGGTTGGTCGAGGCAGCCAAGGATCTGTTCGCCGGTCCGTGGCGACCGGGTGGATCGATCGCCGGCGGCCTGGCGGGCGCCCTTGCCGCTGGCGGGTTAGCCGCGGCCTTCGAGTACTCAGTGCTGCCGCTCGCGATCCTGGGGGCGGTCGGCGGCGTTCTCATCGGGACGTTCTTCCTGTCGGAATCGTTCGTCCGGATCGTCCTGCCCTTGTCGCTGCCCGGGGTGTTCGCCGGCTCATTGCTCACGTTCATCCCGGCCATGGGCGATTTCGTGAACGCCGAGCTGCTCGGAAACACCCAGACGCGAATGATCGGCAACGTCATCCAGAGCCGGTTCCTGGAGAACAACGACTATCCGACCGCGGCCGCGCTCAGCTTCATGCTGATGGCCGGAATCCTCATCGCGGTGGCGGTCTACGCCCGCCTCCTCGGGACCAAGGAGCTGACGAGCTCCGGATGAGCACGGCCGCGGCTCCCGCTCCTCGCGCACGCCCGGCCCAGGCCGCAGCGGCCCGGTTCCTGGATCGGTACGTCCTGTACGTGTACACAGCGTTCGCGATCCTCTACCTGATGCTGCCCGTCGCGGTCATGGCGCTGTTCTCGTTCAACGATCCGCCGGGCAAGAGCAACGTGACGTGGCATGGCTTCTCGCTCGACGCGTGGTTGAACCCGTTCGGCGTGCCACAGCTGTTCGACGTGGTGCGGACAAGCATCGTGGTGGCGCTTCTTTCGACGATCGCGGCGACGGTCCTTGGGACGCTCATCGCGCTGGCGCTCGTGCGCTACACCTTCCGTGGTTCGGGAGCGACAAACATCCTGATCTTCCTGCCCATGGCCACGCCGGAGATCGTGCTGGGCGCCTCGCTGCTGACGTTGTTCGTTGCGATCGGGCAGCCACCCTTCTTTCCGACAAATTTCTTGACCATCCTGATCGCGCACATCATGTTCAACATCAGCTACGTGGTTGTGACCGTTCGCGCCAGGCTGTACGGGTTCGATCGACACCTCGAGGAGGCCGCGATGGACCTTGGCGCCAATGAGTGGACCACGTTCTGGAAGGTCACCTTCCCGATGATCCTGCCCGGGATCATGGCTGCGGCGCTGCTCGCGTTCAGCCTCTCGATCGACGATTACGTGATCACGGCCTTCACGGCGGGTCGGACGTCCACGTTCCCGATCTTCATCTGGGGTTCTGCCCGTGTCGGTGTGCCCGTCCAGGTCAACGTGATCGGCACCGCGTTCTTCCTGATCGCCGTTGGGTTTGTCGCCCTGACCACGATTCTTGGGACGCGCGCCCGGCGACCGCTCCCGCCGCCCACGCCCGGGGCAGAACGGCCCGCGCGTGAGGCGAGCCGCCCGACCTTTGCCGAAGTGGAGGCCTGACATGGTCGAAACCGCCCAGCCAAACCCCGCAGTCGCCGCACGAGGAACGAGCGAGCCCTTGCCGGACCATTCGGTCGTTCCGGCGGTCTGGGGCCGGATCACCAACCTCGATGTCGATCGAGGCGAGGGGTCGTGGTTGATCACCCGTGACGGCGAGCGGTATCTGGATTACTCGTCGGGGATCGGTGTGACGAACACCGGGCACGCCCATCCACGGGTCGCGGCGGCCGTCGCGGCCCAGTCCGCGAAGCTCCTCCACGGCCAGCAGAACATCCTGTATCACGAGCCGGGACTCCGCCTGTACGACCGGCTTCGCGGAATCACGCCCGGTGGGCCGTGGCAGGCGTTTCTGTCCAACTCGGGCGCGGAGGCCGTGGAGGCTTCAGTCAAGCTTGCCCGCGTCGCCACGGGTCGCTCGGCGATCCTCGCATTCCGCTACGGCTACCACGGTCGGACCGCGCAGACGATGGCCCTCACAGCAGCGAAAGACGTGTACCGCGGGGCCTTCGAGCCGCTCCCTGGGTCCGTCTATCACACCGCGTATCCCTACTGCTACCGGGCACCGGGCGGGGCGCACTCGCCCGACGCCTGCACCTGCGACTGGGAGGCGCAGCTCGACCTCACCTTCCACCAGCTCATCTACCCGGATCGCGTTGCAGCGGTCATCGTGGAGCCCGTCCTCGGTGAAGGTGGCTACCTCGTCCCGCCGCCGGAGTTCCTGCCCAGGCTCCGGGAGATCACCCGCCAGCACGGCATCCTGCTCATCGCCGACGAGGTCCAGACCGGGTTCGGCCGGACAGGCGAGATGTTCGCGGTCGAGCACTGGGGAATCGAGCCGGACATCATGGTCATGGCCAAGGGGATCGCGTCCGGGTTGCCGCTTTCCGGGATCCTGGCACGGACCGAGCTCATGTCAGCCTGGAAGCCAGGCACCCACGGCGGGACCTACGGCGGGAACGTGGTTTCCTGCGCGGCGGCCAACGCGACGCTGGACGTCATCAGAGACGAGGGACTCGTCGCCAACGCACGCGAACGCGGCGCGGAGTTCCTCGCTGGTCTGCGCGGCATCTCCGCCAAATACCGGAGTATCGGCGACGTCCGCGGGCTCGGCCTCATGCTCGCCCTTGAACTTGTGAAGCCGGGCGAAGGCGATGGTCGCGTCCCCGATCCCGACCTGACCAAACGGATCCAGGCTGAGGCACTCGCGAGGCGGCTCATCGTCCTGACCGCCGGCACCTACGTCAACGTGATCCGGATCATCCCGCCGCTCGTGACAACGGCCGGCGAGGTTGCCCACGCCCTGACGATCCTCGACGACAGCCTGACCGCCGCGGGAGCGTAGTCGGCCGGCGTTGGCTAGTCCTCCGTCACCAACACCGTGTACTGGAGCGAAGCACCTCGGTAGGTCGCGGTGATCTCCCAGCAGCCGAGCGCCGGCACGTCGATGCCAACCATCATCGCCGTAGAGATGCTCGGCGCCGAGGCATTCGTCCCCGGGCCGAATTCGAATGTGCCGACGGCATCCAGACGCTGACCAGTGACGTAAATCTCTGGCTCGGGCTCCGCGTCGGGTCGCCAGTCGAGGCTCCACCAAACGGTCTTCTGAGTGAATCCGTCCGGGCCTTCGGGGAGCCCGCGCCAGACCTCACCCGCCGGGTCCAGCGCCGTGTAGAGCGCCGCTCTGCCGAACCAATCATGTCCGGGGGGCGGGTCCGTGACCTCGCCTTCGGGCGGATCGAATGGCGGGACGGGTTTCGTCACCTCACACGCGGGCGGTGTTGGATGGCTCGGCGCGGCCGAGACCGCGATGGTGGTACTCGGGT
>JBKKCW010000286.1:0-4015 GCA_046712485.1 Candidatus Limnocylindrales bacterium | reverse complement strand
GGGCTGGATGGTCGACAAGCCGAGCAAGGTCGTGGGCCGCTGGACCGCCAAGGGCGTGCTCGCGATCGTGGCGGGCGCCGTGGCGCTGATCGCCGGTTTCAACATCCCGATCGCGGGGCTCGTGGCCATCGGGGCGGCGACGATCGCCGGTGGCGTCGTGATCGTCGGGTTCGCCCAGGGCATGCCCGCGGTGACCATGCCCGGGGCGATGGTCCGGGCGATGCTCGCGGCCTATCGACGCACTCTGCAGAAGACCATGGAGCAGGCCAGATCGATGCAGCAGGTCGTGGACCAGTCCGGGCTGGAATGGCTCGAAACGCCGGACCAGGCCGTGGTCTGGGGCACAGCGCTCGGGCTGCAGCACGAGATCGAGAAGGTGCTCGAGCGGAGCCTCGAGGACGTGCGCGAACAGCCATCGATGGCGACCGCGACGTACTTCCCCGCGTGGTATCGGACCTCGGATGGGTCGTCCTTCGCGAGCGGGGTCGCCGCGGGGAGTGGCGGCAGCCTTTTCTCGGGCTCGGCCGTGCCGGACATCGGCGGCATGATGTCCGCGCTCGGGACGATCGGCAACTCCCCGTCGTCGTCCGGCGGAAGCGGTGGCGGGTTCGGCGGCGGCTCGTCGGGTGGTGGCGGCGGCGGCTCGGGCGGCGGGTTCTAGCCATGGATTGGGATTGACTTCGCCAGCTCCCAGGGATCGACGATGGACGGCCCACGGCTTGCTGCGGCGGCAAACCGCAGCGTCCACGTTGCTGCACGTGGCAACAAACGTACGCAGGGTTTCGCCAGGGGATGAGGCGGAGCGTTCGCTTGCCACTACATAAAGAAAACGCCACGGAAGAGCTCAAGCTTGCTACTCAGGCAGGGAATCGCGTGGCTGGAAGGGCGGGTAGCCCGCACCCGATCATTGCTTGCGAGGGCGGCAAGCTGGCATCCGGAAGGGCACCGGGTTACTGAACGCGCCGTTCTAGCCGGCCACTCCGAACAGGTCGAGGCAGGCGTCCAGGCCGTCGATGTCGATCATCGGCCGCGGTCGCGACCGCCACGCCTCGACAGTCATTCTGAATCGCTGCGTCTCACGCGGGATCCCTTCAGGGGCCAAACTGCCTCGACCGTTCTCCTCGTACCCGAGCGACCGGGACACCCCGTTCGACGCCGCGTTGTCGAGGAAGGCCTCGGTCAGTGCGACGATCGCGCCGAGGCCGTCGAACGCGAAGGCCAGGACCGCGGCGCGCATCTCGCGGCCAAAGCCTTGCCCCTGAAACGTCTGGCCCAGCCACGACCCGGTGTCGACCGTCCGCATCACGGCGAATCGCTGCGCGTGGATCGACTGCGAACCGATCGGCTGCCCACCCAGCTCGATCGTGAAGTTGAGCTGCCAGTCATCGGCGGTCCAGTTGGCACGGAGTCCCCAGTGGTGTTGGAGGAAGCGGCGCTCCCAGGCCGGGCTTGGAGCCGTGGACCAGGCGACCCCAAAGGGCATCTCGTCCGGTGGATGGATGCCCGCCTTGGCAACGGCCATGAGGCGCTCGAGATCGTCGTCCCGAGGCAGCCGAAGGACGAGCCGCTCGCTCCGGATGCGCAGGCGAAAGAGCGGCCAGGCGTCGTCCAGCGCGATCTGATCGGCGGCGGCCATGGGCGCCCGACGGTACACTCCGATCATGGGTGCTGTCGAGACGATGGAAGACTTCTTCGAGAAGCTGAACGCCGGGGATCGCGAGGCGGCGGTCGCCCTCATGGACGAGCGTGCCGAGATGCGCGTCCACGTCGGCGACAGCGTGCAGACGCTCCGTGGCGTGGAGAGGGTCGGTGGCTGGTTCCTTCGCGGGGACGCCGGGCTTCGCATGATCCCGGGAGAGATCCGCGATACCGGCAACACCTACGAGGCAGACCTGCTCGTCGTACGGCCGGGCGCGCAGAGCCAGCACATCGACGCGACCTTCCGGGTCGAGGCCGGCAAGATCACGGCGATCAACATCGCGCCTCGCTAGGGTTCGTCGCGTCGCTTCGCCGCCCGATGCCGTCGTCTGCGCTTCGTTTCGCGCCCCGCCGCCCTCCGGCGGAGTGGGTCAGGACGGAGCGGCGGACGGGTCGGTGAACTCGTCAGGGGTCCGGGCCGGGATGGTGAGCTCGTCGCCGATGGCGATCGTGTCCGGGTCCGTGATCTGTGGGTTCGCCGCGAGCAGCTCCTCGAGCGTAAGGTCGAAGCTCGTCGCCACCTTGGAGAGCGTGTCGCCGGCCTTGATCACGTAGACCTCGCCAGTCGGGGCGGGTGGCGCGGTTGGCTCGATGCTGACGCTCGGAGCGGCTGCGCTCGGACTCGGGCTCGGCGTCGGGCGGGCGTCGTCCCCGCCACCGCCGACCCCGAGCAGCGCCGGCAGGAAGAACAGTGCCACGGCCGCGATCACCAGGGCGCCCGCCAGGACGGCGAGGCGCGGGGGTGCCGAGAGCCCGGTCCTTGACCGGATCGTCGGATAGGCCTCGAACCGACGGGCACGCTCCCAGGAGGGGCCGACGATCGCGTCCCGCTCGCGTTCTCGATCCCGATCGCGCGACGAACGTGTGGAGCTGACCGTCGGTCGGTGCGCCCGGCTCGGTGGAGCATAGTCGTGGGCCGGTCGCTCGACGGGCCGGCGCGTCACCAGCCCCGCCAGCTCAACGTCAGGCGCGTCCGAGGCGTGCGGATCGTACGCGGAGGCATCACCGGCCGGTTCCGGCCCGACAAGTCGATCGGCCGCCGAGCCGGCCAGCCCACGGCTCTCGTCGCGCCCGGCGAGGAACTCAGGCGTCGCGGACCGGTCGCTCCCGGCGGATCGACGCGACGACCCGGCCGCGCCGACGCCGCCCGGGGCCCATGGCGGCGGCGCGGCCCAATCCCGTGGTGGGTTGCGCCGGTTCGGGAGGTCTTCGGCTGGAGATGCGCTGCCCCTCGCTCGCCGCGTGCCTTCGTCATCCCGGTCCGATTCATCTTCGTGACCTGGTTCGTCGTCGCCGAAGCGATCGCCCGGGCCTTCGGGCAGGGCCGTCGGGGCGGCTCTGGGTCGTTCCCCTTCTCCGCGGGCGTGGGCCGCTTCGCGTCGCGCCCAGTCCTGGAACGTCGGGCAGACCGGGAACGCGCTCGAGAGGCAGTACGCCTCCTGGTGCGCGGCCGCGCGCGGGGACGGCACCAGTTCCGCGTAGCAGCGGTGGCGATGGTCGGGGCTGGTGGCGCGAGCTTCGCGATCGTCTTCGAAGGCCACGAACGGACAGGCGGGAGCGCTGTCCACGGTGGGGAGCCCTCGCTCGCTCATCGTCGCGATGATACCCGGCCGATGGTGGTGACACGGCTCGGGCGCCGGCGGCCCCGACGTTGCCGGCCGCCACGACGTTTGACAGCCCCGGCGCGGGCTCTGACACTTCAGGCACGGAGAGACGACGGAAAGCTCACCTCCAAATGCCCAAAGGAGTGCCATGTCTCAACTGACTCGCTGGCTGGCGCCAAACGCCACCGCCCACGCCCATTGCGACCTGCCGTGCGGTGTGTATGACCCCGAACAGGCCCGGATCGAAGCCGAATCGTGCTTCCGGATCATGGAGAAATACCAGGCCAACTCGGACGAGACCTTCCGAGCCCGCGCGATCGGGATCAAGGAGGAGCGCGCCGAGCTTGTCAAGCACCATCTCGACGTCCTGTGGCACGACTACTTCAAGCCCGAACACCTCGACAAAGTCTCGAACCTCCACGAGTTGTTCTGGAACGCGACCAAGCAGGTCTCCAAGGTCAAGGCATCGGTCGACCCTGCCGATGGCCAGAAGCTCCTCGACCTGATCGACGAAGTGGACGCCGCCTGGAAAGCGACAGGCGGCCTCGAGAAGACACGGGTCGCCGGCCGACCGGCCTGAGCGATCTCGTGACACTGCGGAAGCCCCGTCGATCGACGGGGCTTCGCCGTTTTCGCGGTCCGTGGCGGGCAGCCGTGGTCGAGGCGAGCATGCGTCCGGCGATCGAGCCAGGCGACTGGCTTCTCATCGACCC
>JBKKCW010000285.1:0-8795 GCA_046712485.1 Candidatus Limnocylindrales bacterium | reverse complement strand
GTCGCGGTGCGAAGGGCCCGAACCGGACCGTCGGCCCGGGCGGGAAGTGGTTCGCGAAATGCAACCCGTTGACGCTCGGCAAGAATGTTCCGACGAGCGTGACCTCAGGCATCTCGCGCAGCGTACCGTGACAATCCGTGCCGCGCGGGCCCGCGCGTGCGCCATACAATTTGAATGCCGAGCGTCGGCCAGTTGGATAGAGGGAAGGGAGCGTCATCGATGCACTTGCAGGCCGCCGTTCCGCGGCGAAGCGTGGCCCGTCTCAGGGCTCTGGTGGCGACGGGTGTGATCCTGGGGTTGCTTCTGAGCATCTCCTTCGCCGGTGCGGCGCAGGCCGCGACGACGCTCAGCGTTGGGGTGGGCGTGGGCTCCGGGACGGTGTCGGGCAACGCGTATCTGCCCGGCGACGTGACGATCCTCGTCGGCGACAGCGTCAAGTGGACGATCGAATCCGACGAGCCACACAGCGTCACCTTCGGGAACGGACCAGCGGGCACGCCACCGGACGAATGGCCCGTAACTGGGCTGACTGGGACAGTGCCGCCGCCTCCGGCAACGGCGAACCTCACAGGGACGTATGCCGGCAGCGGGTTTCTGAACACCGGCCTGCTGTTCAAGGGTTCGACGGCCACCGTCCAGTTCACGGCCGCCGGGTCCTTGCCGTACATCTGCGTCATCCATCCGGGCATGGCCGGCACGGTCAACGTGGTCGCGTCCGGAACGACCACGACCCAGGCTGAAGCGGACGCGAAGGCGACCCTGACCCGCGATGCTCTCAACGGCGCCGTCAGCGGTCTGCAGGCGGCCGCCGAGGCGGCCGTCACCGAGACTGAACGTTCGGACGGCACGAGCCTGTGGAGCATCTTCACCAGCGCCCACGGACCGGTGGGTCCCCAACCAGGTGGCGGCACCGGCTACCTCGAGCTACTCCGGTTCATCCCGCAGTCGCTCGAGATCGAGGAAGGCGACACGGTCAAGTGGACCGCGCCGTCGGCTCACACCGTGACATTCCTGGCCGCGGGCGCGCCACCCACGTCGGTGGATCCGTTCACGACACCACCAGCGGGCGACAGCACGTACGACGGAGAGACGCTCCATCACTCCGGGCTGATCGGTATCCCGGCCCCCGGTGTCCCGAACACCTACGAGCTGACGTTCCCCGATGCCGGGACGTTCAACTACATCTGCGCGCTCCACATCTTCCTCGGGCAGACCGGGCAGATCCAGGTTGCGGCCGCGCCCGACGCGCCTGTCATCACGCCTCCGGCCACGGACGTCGGCGCGTTGACCGGTGCCCCGCCCGACGGGGGTTCACCGTGGATCGCGATCGGGCTCCTGGCGGCCTTGGCCGTGATCCTCGCTGCGAGCACGCTGGCGGCTCGCCGCCGCTGATTCAGCACCAATCGATCGGCCGGGTGGACGGTTCGTCCGCCCGGCCGTTCGCTGTCAAGGCGATCAGTTGAGCGTCAGCGATCCGTTCATGGCAGGGTGCACGGTGCACCCGATGCGATAGCCGCCGGGGGGCAGGGCTGGGATCGAATACGTGATCGCCTGGACACCATTGATGATCTTGCCCTGGAACCGCAGCCCACCGGCCTGATCCGCGATCGTGACGTTGTGGGGGATCGCCGCATCGTCATTGGTGAACTCGATCTTGAAGGGCGTGTCCGCCGCGGCCGCGACGGTCGCCGGCGAGAAGAGCGAGGCCCTCGCCGTGATCCCCAGGACGACTGGTTTGGGCGTCGGCATCGGCGTCGGCTTCGCAGTGGGTTTCGCGGTGGGCCTCGCCGTGGGTTTGACCGTTGCCTTTGCGGTCGGCTTCGGCGTGGGCGCAGCGGTGCGGGTCGGGGTTGGCGTCGGAGCGAGAGACGGACTCTCGGTGGGCGCCGGTGTCGGCGCACGACGAGGGCTCACGGTAGGCGCCGCGGTGGGCGGCGTCGCAGGCGCTGAAGGGTTCGCGACGCTCGCTGAGGTCTGACTCGGCCCGGGCGTGCGGGACGATTCGCCGCCGACGGCAGCGCGGGTCGGCGACGGCTCGGGCGAGCCGGATCCGGACGGGCTCGGCACGGCGCCGCCGCAGGCGGTGACGAGGAGGCTCGCAGCGACGAGCCGCAGGATGCGGGCGAAGGGCATCGCGGCATTGTAGCCAGACCCGCGCGTACCATCCCGACATGCCCAACCGCCTCGCCGGAGAGACGAGTCCGTACCTCCTGCAACACGCGAACAACCCGGTCGATTGGCTCCCGTGGGGCCCGGATGCGCTCGCGCGGGCGAAGCTGCTCGATCGCCCGATCTTCCTGAGCATCGGCTACGCGGCGTGTCACTGGTGTCACGTGATGGAGCGCGAATCGTTCGAGGACGAGACGACGGCTCGGTATCTGAATGACCACTTCGTGTCGATCAAGGTCGATCGGGAGGAGCGCCCGGATCTCGACCAGGTGTACATGGCCGCCGTCCAGGCGATGACCGGCGCCGGCGGCTGGCCGATGTCCGTGTTCCTCACGCCAGAGGGCCGCCCGTTCTACGGCGGGACATATTTCCCGGACGAGCCGCGCCACGGCATGCCGTCGTTCCGCCAGGTCCTCGAAGGCGTCGATCGCGCATGGCGACAGCAACGGGCCCAGGTGGAGGCCGCCGGCGGGCGTCTCGTCCAGGGCCTGATCGAGCAGGGTCAGATCCCGGCCGGGACCGACGCGCCGACTGCCGAGCTCCTCCTCGCCGCGACCGCCGCGATCGAAGCCTCGTTCGATCCGGTCAATGGCGGCTGGGGCCGCGCTCCCAAGTTCCCCCAGCCCATGACGATCGAGTTCCTGCTTCGGCGTTACCTGGCAACCCGCGACGAGCGGCCGCTGTCGATCGCCCGACGATCGCTCGACGCCATGGCCGATGGCGGGATCCACGACCAGCTCGGCGGCGGCTTCCATCGCTACTCGACCGACGCGCAGTGGCTCGTCCCGCACTTCGAGCAGATGCTCTACGACAACGCGCAGCTTGCCCGCGTCTACCTGCATGCCTTCGAGGTCACCGATGATCCACGCTACCTCGACGTCGCAACAGGGACGCTCGACTACCTGCTCCGCGAGCTCCGGACAGGGGACGGCGCCTTCGCCGCGAGCCAGGATGCGGACACGAGCGGCGAAGAGGGGCTGACATTCGTGTGGCGGATCGACGAGATCCGGGAGGTCCTCGGCGACGACGCGGACCTCTTCGCAGCGGCCTACGACGTGACGGAGGAAGGAAACTGGGAGGGCGCGACGATCCTCCGACGCGTGGTCTCGGACGCTGAGCTTGTCAAACGAGCCGCCTTCGAGGGGCTCGAACCGGTTGAGGTTGCCGCGCGCCTCGCAACGGCCCGGGACCGGCTCTTCGCGCGTCGCCGAGACCGACCACAGCCGGCCCGCGACGACAAGGCGCTTGCCGCATGGAACGGGCTTGCGATCGGTGCATTGGCTGATGCCGCCGTCGTGCTCGAGTCGAGTCCGGCACCAGTCGTCGGGCCGGCCGGTCGCGCCGCCAGCTATCGGTTGGCCGCGATCGAGGCGGCCGACACGATCCTGACGGGGCTCCTGGGCCCCGACGGCGAGTTGGGACGTTCGTGGAAGGATGGCCGGGCATCCGGGACGGGCGTCCTCGAGGACTACACCCACCTGGCCGACGGCCTCCTGGCAGTCTACGGAGCCACCTTCGACGAGCGCTGGTTCACGAGCGCCCGCGCACTGATGGACTACGTGCTCACCCACTTCCAAGACCCAGCCGGCGGGTTCTTCGACACCTCGGACCGGCACGAACGGCTCGTGACGCGCCCAAAGGACGTGCAGGACAACGCAATTCCGTCGGGCAACGCGATGGCGGCCCTCGTGCTGCTTCGGCTGCACGCGCTGACCGGGGAGTCGACCTACCGAACCGCTGCGGAACGAGCCATCCGGACGGTCGTGCCGTTCGTGCGGCGCTACCCGACCGGGTTCGCGCAGTGGCTCGCGGCCATGGATCTTGTGCTCGGCCCTGTCGTGGAGGTCGCCATCGTTGGATCGCCGGATGCGGCTGACACGAGGGCTCTCATCGCAGAATCGCGTCGCGGGTATCAGCCGAACCGGATCCTCGCCGTCTCGGCCGACCCCGCGGGCTCGACGATCCCGCTGCTCGACGGTCGGATCGCCCTCGATGGGAGACCGACGGCGTATGTCTGCCGCGGGTTTGTCTGCCGGCTGCCGGTCGCGTCGGTCGATGCCCTCCGTGCGGAGCTCGAGGCCGTCGCCGACGAGACGTCGGCGAGCCCGAACGGTTCGTGACCGGCGTACCGGCCGAGCCGGTCGAGCCGAAGCTCGCCGCGACCGTCGTCCTGCTCCGGCGCGGCCGGTCGGGTCCGGAGGTGCTCCTCACGCGGCGCCCGGCGTCGATGGCATTCGCACCGGACGTGTACGTGTTCCCTGGTGGGCGCGTCGACACTGACGATTCCGACCCAGCGTTGATCGCGCGGTCCGTCATGGATATGGCCGCGGCGGCGACGGCGCTGGGCGGCGACCTCGAACCGCGCGCGGCAGTGGCAGCCCACATCGCTGCGGTCCGCGAGCTGTTCGAAGAGGCCGGCGTGCTGCTCGCCTCCCGGCACGTTGAGGGGCCGATTGCGCCGCGAGTGCTCGGGGCCGCCCGATCTTCGCTCGTTGGCGGCGAGGCCTCGTTCGCGCAGATCGCGAGCGAGCTCGACCTGCGCCTCGGGACGGATCTCCTCGTACCGCTGTCGCGCTGGGTCACGCCGCCGACCCTGCCTCGCCGGTTCGATGCGCGGTTCTTTGCCGCCGAGCTCCCGGCCGTAATCCGGGTGTCGTTCGAAGGAGGCGAGGTCGCCGGTCACATCTGGCGGACCCCGGCAGCCGCTCTTCGCGCCATGGGCGACGGCGAGATCCGTATGTGGCTACCGACGAGCGCCACGCTCCAGCAGCTCGAGCATGCGCGGTCGATCGACGAGATACGGGAACGACTCGCGCCAGCCGCGCTCGGCGCGGTCGAGGTCGAGATGATCGCGCCCGACGTCACCCGGATCGTGATGCCGGCCGGCGGCGGTGTCGCGGGTCAGCCGGTCTGCGCGTATCTCGTTGGTCATCGCCGCCTGATGCTTGTCGATCCGGGCGATCCCACCGGGGAGGGTCTCGAACGGGCGCTGGCGATCGCCGCGGAGCGCGGTGGCGCGATCGTGGCGATCGCGCTCACCCACGTCGATCCGGACCACGCCGGCGGGGCGGAGGCCATGGCCGAGATCACCGGTTCACCCGTGGTTGGCGGTCCCGGTTCCGGACCGTTCCTCCCGCACGCGGTGCGCGAACTCCGTGACCTCGAGCCGATCGACCATGGCGACGTGCCGATCCGGGCCGTCCTTGCGCCCGGACCGCGCCCCGACCACATCGCCTATCTCGTCGGCGAAGAGGGGGAACCGAGGTTCGCGATCACCGGCGATCTGGACGGAATGCGGGGGGCGCGCTCCATCCTCCAGCCGGTGGATGAACACGCCCTGACTGCCTCGCGTGACCGTGTCAATGCCCTCGCGCCGGGCGCCCGGTGGCTGGGCGGACATCCCGCGGAGCGCCCTGCCTAAGTTCGATCGATCGGAAGCGCCGCCGCAAGGTTGGCGAGGAAATCGAGACCCTGGGTCACCTCGGCAGCCGGCGCGTACGGTCCCGGCATCAGGAAACATGGCCGGCCCGCCAGCGCGACGCCGTCCAGTTGGCCCCACGACTCGTGGAGTTCACGCCCGGCGCAGGCCGTGGCGGCGCGCTTGTACACAAAGAGGATCGCAGCCGGGCGCCAGATCGCGATCTTCTGCCACAGCGGTCCGACGCCGCTGCGGAGCTCAACATCGGTGGCTTCGTCGCGCGGGGTTGGTCCCTTGAGGAGATCCGTGATCCCATGACCCGCGGCCATGAGGGCGTCGTCGGCGGTCTCGATGGGCGTTTCCGGCGGCAGCAGTCCAGCCGTGATCAGACGCCGCCAGAACATCTTCCCGAGGCGCCCCTGGTGATAATGGCCAGCCTCCACGCTGACCGGCGACGGGTTCAGGCCGACGAAGAGCAGCCGATTGCGAAGGGGCGGCAGGTCGACGAGCGTCTCGGTCGAGTGCCCCCCAATGACCATTCGGGTCCGATGCGTGCCCGGCTCCGGTCGATGGGTCAGCGCCTCCAGCTCGTCAGGCGTCAAAGCGCAATCCCGCGAACGTGGCGGTCAGCCCGGTCGATCCTCACCGGTCCTCGGCGGTTCGTCTGCGCCGCTCACCCGGTTCTGGATCTCGTCCTGTGCCTTTGCCGCCTCGGTCCTCGCTTCCCGCACGCCGCGACCCAGCGCCTCGCCCAGCCTGGGCAGCGTCTTGGGCCCACGCCACATCACCACGAGCACCAGGATCACGAGCAGGATCAGCAGCAGGTCGGTCGGCATGAGCGGATGGTACAGCGCTCCGAGGACCGGACTCCAGGTTGCTCATTTCGGCCGGCGGGCGACCGGGATGAGTAGCCGAAGCGACGCGTGTGTCGGCGAGAACGACACGAGCTATGAAGGCGGTGCGGCGAGCCGTCAGCGTGCCGTTCCGCTAGCCTGCGACCATGTTTCGTGAGTCGGCGGGCTTGGGCGAGATCTTTACTGGAGTCGATGCGGCCGGCGCCTACCTCTCAGGAAGCGCTCAGCTAATGGACTTCCCGCGGCCTGCCGAGGCTGGACACTGAACGGCATGTATCGCGAAGGCAGGATCGGAGCGAGGGTGGACCAATCCCTAGCGCGGCAGCTCGTGCCGAGGCTGGTATCTTCCGCGCGTGGCAATCCCCGATTACCAAACGCTCATGCTCCCAGTGCTCCAGCTCCTAAGTGACGGCCAAGTGCGACGCCCGATCCCGGGTATCACTGATTCGCTCGGCGAGCAGTTCCAGCTCACACCAGAGGATCACCAACAGAGACTGCTTTCAGGCGTCCAGTCGACATTCGAAAACCGGACTCATTGGGCCCTGACGTACCTGAGTAAGGCGGGGCTTGTCGAGCGCCCGGCACGTGGCCACGTGGTAATCACTGAGTTGGGTAAGCAAGCGCTCGCGGCGAACCCAACGAAGATCGACATCAAGTTCCTCATGCAATATCCGGGCTTCGTTGCCTTCCGAGCCAAGGCGAAGCCCAAAGCCCAGGGCGACGTTGGATCGCCCGTGATATCGATCACGGACCAGCAGAACCCCGAGGAGCTGCTCTATCAGACCTATGACGCGCTGCGCCAATCCATCGAGGCGGACTTACTCGATCGACTGCAGGCGCCGAATTACCGTTGGGAGGACTTCGAACGATTGGTCGTCGAGCTACTCGGCGCAATGGGATACGGCATCTCCACCGATGCCACGAGGCTACGCGTTACCAAGTTGACCGGTGACGAAGGGATCGACGGCATCATCGATGAGGACAAGCTCGGCCTCGACGCCGTGTACATCCAAGCGAAGAAATACCAAGCAAAGACGGGCGTTGGACGTCCAGCGTTACAAGCCTTCGCTGGCAGCCTTGAAGGCCAACGGGCAACGAAAGGCGTCTTCCTGACGACCTCGTTCTTCACAGGGGAAGCCGAGGAGTACGTCAGGCGGATCAGCCGTCGGATCGTACTCATCGACGGCCGAACCCTGACGCGGCTCATGTATGACTATGGCATTGGCGTTCGGCTCGGCCGGAGCCTTGCCGTAAAGCGGGTTGATGAGGCCTACTTCGAGGGCGAAATATGACCACTGCGGGGCCGCGACGCGGGCGATCTTTAGGTCGTGTCATGCCCGATCCTCGTCGCCGAATAGGACATGTGTTCTGGTAGGAACTACCGGTAGGATCGGCTGCTGGCTCTGAGATCGGAGGTCCGTTCTTCGAGCAACGGACGGATCGTCTCGTCCTCGATGCCGATCAACGCCACGCGCATGCCGGGTCGGACGCCGAGCTTGTCGAGCAGCGGCGCCGTATACACGCGCTCCATCCCGGTATCGTGCCACGCATGCTGTTGGTCTACGGGCCCGGATCGGCGACCTACGACTTTGGCCCTGGCCACCCACTCACACCGCGACGGTTCGGGCCGGGGATCGACCTGCTGCGGTCTGTCGGTGCGGAGCCTGGGCTGGCACCAGGGCCTGCCTCCGACGAGGATCTGCGCCTCTGCCACACACCGGCGTACCTGCGAGCGGTCAAGCGGTTCTCCGCGAAGCCCTATGGCTCGGACGACGGGTCGGGGATCGGGGAGGGCGGCGACGATCCGCCATTCGCGGGCATGCATGAGGCCGGCGCGCTGGTGGCCGGCGGCTCGCTCCGCGCGGTTGAGGCCATCCTGCGTGGTGACGTCGAGCATGCCTTCCACCCGGGTGGTGGGCTGCATCACGCAATGGCGGACCGGGCGTCGGGGTTCTGCATCTACAACGATCCGGCGCTGGCCATTGCACGGGCACGGCGCGACGGTCTGCGCGTTCTCTACGTGGACTTCGACGTCCACCATGGTGACGGCGTGCAGGCGCTCCACTGGGATGACCCAGGTGTCCTGACGGTCTCCTTCCATGAGACCGGGCGGTACCTCTTCCCGGGCACCGGCGGAGTGGGGGAGCTGGGGGAGGGCGAGGCTGCCGGGACCTCCGTCAACGTGCCGCTCGAGCCCGGGACCGGCGAGGCGGCCTGGTGGGAGGCCGTCCAAGCGCTCCTTCCCGCGCTCGCCGCCGCGTTCGGGCCGGACATCATCGTCTCGCAGCACGGCTGCGATTCCCACGCTTGGGATCCGCTCGCGCACCTGCGGGTGACGACGACGGCGATGGGTG
>JBKKCW010000284.1:0-3124 GCA_046712485.1 Candidatus Limnocylindrales bacterium | reverse complement strand
TGGCCACTCGGCGCGCTCGCGGTCGAAAGCGGCTGACGGCCTGACCATCGGGCGCGGCCCCAACACGCCGCGACTCGTGATGCTATCCCGCCCGCAGGATTTCGCGGCGTTCCAGGGAGACGGGACCCGCCGGTCCCACCCATTCCTGACCGCCCGTTTCCGGTGGACCGATCTCGAGACGACCCGCTTCGGACTGTCGACCGGCCGAAACCTCGGCGGGGCAGTGGTTCGCAATCGTGTCCGTCGCCGGCTCCGCGAGGCGCTCAGGGTGATGGCGCCCTCGTTCCAGCCCGGCTGGGACGTCCTCATCATTGCCCGGCCACCGATTGTCACGGCCGACCATGACGCGATGGTCGGAGCGTTGCGCCGAACCCTCGTCAAGGGCGGCGCGCTCGGAGGATCCACAGGTTGAAGCGAATCGGGATCGGATTGATCAGGCTCTACCGCATCGTGTTCGCCTGGTTGCCCCAGAGCTGCCGGTTCGAGCCGACCTGCTCCCACTACACAGAGCAGGCGATCCAGAGATACGGGCTTCTCAAGGGGAGCTGGATGGGTGCTCGCCGGATCGCCCGCTGCCACCCCTGGAACCCCGGTGGGTATGACCCCGTCCGCTAGCGAGGCGTTCAGCTCGTGATCTCTCGTCAGGTCCGCACGGAGCGGTGGCTGCAGGCGCTCCTGCTCGTCCTGTTTGCGCTGGTCCTGACCGCCAGCGTCGGCGACCCGGGCGCTTCCGGTGGCCCACTCGCTTCGCCCCCACCACAGCCGCCGCTCACACCTGCGGTGCCCGGCGCCGATCCGATCAGCTTCCTGGCCTGGGCCTTCACCCCGATCTTCCAGGTGATGCTCATCATCCTGATCGCCGTCTACGCCTTCCTCGAGGACCTCGCCGTGCCCGCAGCGATCGGCTGGTCCATCGTGGTCCTGACCCTCATCGTTCGGGCGCTGGTCATCCCCCTCTACCGCAAGCAGCTCATCTCCCAGCGGCGGATGCAGCTCCTGCAGCCAGAGATCAAGGAGATCAACAGGCGCTACAAGGGCGACACGATGAAGGCGCGGCTAGCCCAGCAGGAGTTGTTCAAGGAGCGAGGCGTCAGCCCCTTTGCCGGTTGTCTGCCGCTGATCCTGCAGATGCCGCTGCTGTTCATCATCTATTCGGTCATCCAGAACGGGCTGACCAACCAGGATCCCCGGGCGATGCTCAACATCTTCGGGTTCCAGATCGTCAACATCGACTGCCGGAACGTCGTCAACGGGATCGTCGACGCCACCCGGCCCTGCATCGACACGGTGATCCCCCAGCTGGGCAATCTCGACGTAAGCCGACCATCGACGTTCTTCGACCTCAACATCGCCGGCTTCGTGCTCGGCTTCAGCATCCTGGCGATCCTGTCCGCCGCCCTGCAGCTGGTCCAGTCCAGGATGATGCTCCCGGCCAGCAACCCGCAGGACGACGATCCGAACACGCGGATCCAGCGTCAGACGATGTTGTTCCTGCCGCTGATCTCGGTCGTCTATGGTGGCTTTCTGCCGGCCGGGTTGTTCATCTACTGGATCACGGCCACGATCTTCTCGATCGTGCAGCAATATCTGATCGTGGGCTGGGGCGGAATGTTCCCATTCCTCGGCTGGACGCCGGCGTTCGCAACCAATCACGCTCCGCGCTTTCCGGTGGAGATGCCACCGCCACCGGACCCGAGCAAGCGCGCGGCCATCCTGACCGACGCCGAAAAGAAGACGACGGCCGCTTCGACGATCCGCCCCCGCGAGCGGGGCCGTCAGGGCCGACGAGGGAGACGACGTTAATGAGTGAGTACCGCGAGTTCACCGGCAAGACGGTCGAAGAAGCCCTCCGCCTCGCGCGAGAGGCTTTTGGAGCCGAATTGAACGACCTCGACTTCGAGATCCTCACGCCCGGGAGCCGGGGCGTCCTCGGGATGGGCGCCGAGCCTGCCCGGATCGTTGCCGCGCCCCGCACCGCCCTGGGTGGAGCCGCACCGAAGCGCGATGCCGCCGCCGCAGTTCCGTTGCCCCCACCACCACCGAGGCCACGCGACGACCGGCCGCGCGAGGATCGGGGGTTCGGCGACCGCGGACCTCGTCGGGACGACCGCCCGCCGCGGCGCGACGACCGGCCCGGCGAGGATCGGCCGCGCGAGGATCGACCTCGCGAGGACCGACCCCGAGATGCGGCGGGCGCGCCCCGCCGAGAAGAACGACCGTACGGCGACCGTCCGCCCCGCCGAGATGATCGACCACTCGGCGATCGCCCACCGCGACGCGATGACCGCCCACCGCGACGCGATGACCGAGGTCGAGCCCCGGCCCGTGGAGGTTCGGCCGACCTGTCCGCCTCCGAGGCCGCGGAAGTGGCGGCCGCCCGCGGGTCGCTCGCTGCGGAACGAGCGGACCTCGAAGCGTCGGAGGCGTCGCCCGAGGCCCTCGCCGCCGGCAAGGCGATCCTCGAGCAGCTCATGACCCACCTCGGATTTGCCGTCGTTGTCCAGGTCGAGACCGGCGAGACGAGCCGTCTCAACGTGGTTGCCGAAGGGGACGAGAAGGAGGCGCTCGGCGCCCTCATCGGGCGCAAGGGCGAGCGTCTCTCGGCGCTGCAGCATCTCGTGAACCTGATGCTCTCCAAGGAGATGGGCGCCTGGACTCGCGTGCTCGTCGACGTGGAGGACTACCGGGGCCGGCGCGAACGCCAGTTGCGGGAGCTCGCAGACCGGGCAGCGGCGCGGGTCGTCGAGACCGGCAAGATGCTCCAGCTCGAACCGATGTCGGCGCTCGAGCGCCGCTGGATCCACATGTCGTTGCGCGATCATCCAGCCGTCGCCACGCAGTCCATCGGCGAGGAGCCGAACCGGCGCGTCGTCCTGGTGCCTCGAAGCGCCGTCTGATCGTTTGCGATCGTCACGGAACTGCAATTTGGGGCGTCCGTATCGGACGTTTGGATAGACGGTCGCCCGAAGGCGGCCTGTTAGGATGACCGCCCGATCATGACAGCGACGACCGAGACCCTCGAACAGGCCGCTGAACCAGGCAGACCGTCGCCGTGGCTCCGGTTCGGACTGGCCTTTGGGCTCGGGCTCGCGGCCATGCTCCTGGTCGGTGGCGCGGCGCTGTT
>JBKKCW010000283.1:0-13039 GCA_046712485.1 Candidatus Limnocylindrales bacterium | reverse complement strand
CCGAACGAACGCGCCTCGTCTGGTTCGAGACGCCGACGAACCCCCTGCTCAAGCTCGTCGACATCACGGCATCGGCGGCGGTCGTGCGCGAGCGGATGGAGGCGGGTGGCCGAAAGCCGTTGATCGTCGTCGACAACACCTTCGCGTCTCCGGCAATCCAGCGGCCATTGACGCTCGGTGCGGACATCGTGTTCCACAGCGCCACCAAGTACCTGGCAGGTCACTCAGACACGATCCTCGGTATTGCCGTCACCCGGGACGACGCAATCGCCGAGCGGCTCCGGTTCCTTCAGAACGCGATGGGTGGCGTGCCCGGCCCGCTCGACTGTTTCCTCGTCCTGCGCGGGTTGCGGACGCTTCATCTCCGAGTCGAGCGCAGCAGCGCCAGCGCGGCGGCGATCGCCCGGTTCCTCGCCGGTCGTGCGGACGTGGAGAGCGTCAGGTACCCGGGACTGGCAGGCGGACTGGGCGGTGGGGCACCCGCGGGCTCGCCGCTGGTCGGGTCCCAGATGCGTCTGGGCGGCGGCATGGTCTCGTTCCTGCCGGCGGCGGGAGGGCTCCACGACCGGGCCCCGTCGGAGCGGGCGGTCGCGATCGCCGAGCGGACGCGGCTGTTCACGCTCGCCGAATCGCTCGGTGGGGTGGAGTCGCTGATCGAGGTGCCGGCCGAGATGACCCACATGTCGGTGGCCGGGTCGCCGCTCGAAGTGGACGCGGCGTTGGTCCGCCTGTCGGTCGGCATCGAGGGCGTCGACGACCTGCTCGCCGACCTCGAATATGCGCTGGACGAAGCGTAGGTCACGTTTCAGGAGCACCGTCCATCACATACCACCCGGGTGACTACGCGTGAATCGCAACCGATGGAAACACGCCCTGGCGCGCCGCTATCGCGCGTGGATCGCGCTCCAGGTCCGGCCGTGGGAGCGCGGATCCTCCTGAGTTCCGGGTCGAAGGTTCACGCTGAGTCAGGGGAGCAATATCTGAGGGACATCTGGCCGGCAACGCCGGCCGCCACGACCCAACGTCGGCCGCCACGACCCTCAGCCGCCGGCCATCGCCGGCAGGAGCACGAGCGTATCGCCCTCGGTCACGGGCGTGTCGAGCGCATCGAGGTGGCGCACGTCCGTGTCGTTGAGGAACGCGTTGACGAAGCGGTTCAGGTCGCCGTCATCGGCCAGCAGCTGGGCGCCCAGGGCCGGGTACGCTGCCACGAGCCCGGTGACCACCTCGCGAACGGTCGCACCATCGACCTTGACCTGCTTCGCGCCACCGGTCGACGTTCGAAGGGTCGGCGGGATCCGGACCGTGCTCACGCCGCACCTCCCGAGAGCCAGCGCTCGAACGCGGTGAGGCTCGGCCGGATCGACGGCGCGAGGCCGGGCTGTGCGGGCCGCGCCTCGCCGTCCTCCAGCCCGAGACCGCGTGCCTCAGGCGTCTTGAGCCCATTGCCCGTGACCAGGGCGACGACCTCGTCGCCGGGTCGGATGACCCCGCGACGCCGGGCGGCCGCGGCCGCGGCCAGCGTCACGCCCCCGGCCGTCTCCGGGTAGATCCCTTCGAGCCGCGCCACGTCACGGATGGCCTCGGCGGTCGTCGCGTCTTCGATTGCCTCGATCGAGCCGCCGCTCTCGTTCGCGAGCTGGACGGCATACCGTCCGTCCGCGGGGTTCCCGATCGCCAACGACCGTACAAAGGTGTCGGGCTGGCGAACCGGCACGACCTCGTCGGTGCCAGCCGCCCACGCGGTCGCCACCGGGGCGCAGCCGGCCGCCTGCCCGCCGACGAACCGGATCGGACGCCGCTCAATGAGCCCAAGCTCAGCCAGCTCCTCGAACCCCCGGGCCACGCGGGTGAACATGGCTCCTGACGCGACCGGGGCGACGATGACGTCCGGTGAACGCCAGCCAAGCGCCTCGGCGATCTCGAACGCGAGCGTCTTCGATCCTTCGGCGTAGAACGGCCGGAGGTTGATGTTGACGAAGCCCCAGCCTGTCTCGTCCGCCACTTCGAGACAGAGACGGTTGACGTCGTCGTAGGTGCCTTCGACCGGGACGACCGTGGCGCCGTAGGCCAGCGCGTGGTCGATCTTGGCCCGCTCGAGGTCTGCCGGGATGAAGACGTATGCCGGCAGACCGAGCGCGGCCGCGGCAGCGGCGGTGGCTCCGGCCAGATTGCCGGTCGAGGCACAGGCGAGGGCCTCCACGCCAAAGTCGACCGCCCGTGCCGCGGCAACAGCCACGGCCCGATCCTTGAAGCTCAACGAGGGGTTGCGGGTGTCGTCCTTGATCCAGAGCCGGTCGAGACCGAGCGTGGGGGCCAGGCGGCCTGCGGCAAGGAGCGGCGTGGAGCCGACCGGCAGGCTGCGCCTGGGCGGCGCATCCACGGGCAGGAGCTCGACGTACCGCCAGATCCCGGGCGCCCGGTCCGCGATCGCCGCACGCGTCAGCGTCCGGCCGGCGACAGCGTAGTCGTACTCGACCTCGAGGGGGCCGAAACAGGCAGGACAGACGTAGGACAGGACGATCGGCTCGGGGCGCCGACAGCTTCGGCAGCGCAGCCCGACGATCCGATTGTCCGTCGTCGCGGGTGGTGGGAGGGTCTCGATCGCCATAGTTCATCTCCGGGAGGCTGGGGAGTGCCTCAGGACCGGGTGGACAGGCGACCGCCCTGGACGGGAAGGGGGTCTCCGAAGGGGAGTTCCCTTATCGTGCAGGATGACCTGCCCGGACTTGGCACCTTGCCGGCTCGACGCCGGTAGGTTGTCGTGGCTTCAACGGGCCGGCCCCTCTGCCACTCTTGATAAGAGCTCTTCGGTTGTGCGCGGATGCTACGAGGCAGCGTTGGGCGCTGTCAACGAATCGAAGCGTTTGGGCCATTCCCGCAACACTCCCGCAACCTGAGCGCAACCGAGGCGTGGTAGATTCCGAACACTGCGACTGCGGAAGCCGACTCCTGCGTGCCCTCGGGCTCGCGTCACGCGCGGCCGGTCGATCCGAATGAGATCGCCCTGCGCCGAGGAGTCCACCGCCGATGGCCACCACCAGCCCACCCCGTTCCAGGATGCGTCGACTCCTGGGCCACGCGGTGCGCGCAAACCTTCCGACCGCCGAGCTCTACGAGGACGCCATCCGTCGTGGTGAGGGCCTTATCGCCGCCGACGGCCCGCTCGTCGTCCGTACCGGGAAACACTCCGGACGCTCGCCTGAGGACAAGTTCATCGTCCGCGAGCCAGGCTCGGAGGGGAAGATCTGGTGGGGCGCAGTCAACCGGCCGATCAGCGAGGAGCACTACGAACGTCTCCGGGCGCGGCTGATCGAGTACGCGACCACGCACGACCTGTACAGCCAGGACTGCTTCATCGGCGCGGCGCCTGCCCATCGCCGCTCGCTCCGGGTCTACACCGAGACGGCCTGGGCGAGCATCTTCGCCCGGAACCTGTTCCGCCGGCCGACGGCCGCGCAGCTGGCCTCGTTCGCGCCCAACTTCACGATCATCTGCGTGCCCTCGTTCCAGGCCGACCCCTCGACCGAAGGCACGCGCACCGGGACCGCCATCCTGGTCCACCTCGGCCGGATGGAGGTGATCATCGTCGGCACCGAATACGCGGGCGAGATCAAGAAGTCCGCCTTCACCGTGATGAACTACCTGATGCCCGACGAGGGCGTGCTGCCGATGCACTCGGCGATCAACGTCGGCGCCGATGGCGATGCGGCGGTCTTCTTCGGGCTGTCGGGCACCGGCAAGACGACGCTGTCGGCCGATCCCTTACGGAGTCTCGTGGGGGACGACGAACACGGCTGGGGCGATGGTCTGACCTTCAACTTCGAGGGTGGCTGCTACGCCAAGACGATCCGCCTCTCCCCGATGTACGAACCGGACATCTTCCAGACGACGCGGCGGTTCGGGACAGTGCTCGAGAACGTCGACCTCGACCCGGTCACCCGCGAGCTCGACCTCGATTCGGAGCGGATCACCGAGAACACCCGCGGTGCCTACCCGATCGAGTTCATCGGCAACGCCGACGAAACGGGCATCGCGGGCACCCCGCGGGCGGTCATCTTCCTGACGGCTGACGCGTTTGGCATCCTGCCGCCGATCTCGAAGCTGACTCGGGAGCAGGCCGCCTACCACTTCATCAGCGGCTATACGGCCAAGCTGGCGGGCACCGAGGTCGGTATCAAGGAGCCAAAGGCCACGTTCTCGGCCTGTTTCGGGGCGCCGTTTATGCCCCGCCACCCGGGGGAATACGCGCACATGCTGATGGCTCATCTCGAGCGCGAGGCGGTGCCCGTCTGGCTCGTCAACACGGGCTGGACCGGTGGTCCGTACGGCACCGGAGAGCGGATGAACATCGCGCACACGCGCTCGATCGTCCGGGCCGCCCTGGATGGGTCGCTCGCGGACGTGGCGACCCGGACGGATCCGATCTTCGGCTTTGAGGTCCCGACGACCTGTCCGAACGTGCCGGACCACTTCCTGGACCCCAGGGCCACGTGGGCGGACCCCGACGCCTACGACCGGATGGCGGCCACGCTCGCCCTGATGTTCGCCGACAACTTCGAGGCGTTCGCCCGCGGCGTGAGTAACGCGGTTCGTATGGCGGGTCCTCGAGCCAACCGGTGATTCCGGGGACGACCACCAATCGTTGACACCCCGAGCCATCGTGCGCAATGCTGTGCGCATGAACGTGCGCACGAACCTCCTGCTCCCCGCCGAGCTGGTTGACGAGCTTGACCAGGTAGCCGGTCCCCGCAATCGGAGCCGCTTTGTGGCCGACGCGGTCCGGTTCAAGCTCCGGCGCGAGAAGCTCAAGAAGGCATGGGACGCCAGCTTCGGTATCCTCAGCGCGGAGGATCACCCACACTGGGCCACTTCGGAGAAGGTCGTGGAGTGGGTGCGCATGATGCGCGCCGAGAAGACCGACCCGGGGCCCGACCCAATCCCGAAGTTGAGCGACCCACGTGCGCCTGGTCGCTGATTCGGCGTTCATCATCGACTACCTTCAGGGGATCTCCGAGGCGAGGAGGCGCTGGGAGGCAATCTTCGCCGACGGTGATGAGCCGATCGTCAACGAGATCGTCGTCTGCGAGGTTCGCTCCGGGCTGTACCCGCACGAAGAGGCGTATCTCCAGGCGTTTCTCGAGCCGGTCGAGTTCATCCAACCGGGGCCGGAACACGCGATGACGGCTGGACGGTGGCGAGCCGAGGCGCACGCCATCGGGCGTCATCTCAGTCTCCCCGACGCGCTCATCGCAGCGGCCGCGATCGCCAGCGACGCGGCTGTGCTCACCCGTAACATCCGAGACTTCGCGCTTACGCCGGTTCGAATCGAAACCTACTGAGGAGATCCGCAGACATGGCTCGCCACAAGGTCACCGTCATCGGCGCCGGCAACGTCGGCGCCACGTGCGCCCAGCGGATCGCCGAGGCTGGGCTGGCCGACGTCGTGCTCGTCGACATCGTCGAGGGCCTCCCACAGGGCAAGGGGCTTGACCTCGCCGAGTCGGCGCCGGTCGTGGGTCACGACGCCCGGATCACCGGGACGAACGACTATGCGGACACCGCGGGCAGCGACATCGTGGTGGTGACCTCGGGGCTCGCCCGGCAGCCGGGCATGAGCCGGGACGATCTGCTGGCCAAGAACGCGGGGATCGTCCGCTCGGTCGTCGAGCAGGCCGTGCGGCACTCCCCGGATGCCATCCTGATCGTGGTCACCAACCCGCTTGACGCGATGTGCCATGTTGCGATGCGGGCGTCGGGTTTCCCGCGCGAGCGGGTCATCGGCATGGCCGGCGTGCTCGACTCCGCGAGGTTCCGCACGTTCATTGCCCAGGAGCTCGGCGTCAGCGTGGCGGACACGCACGCGTTCGTGCTCGGTGGCCACGGGGACACCATGGTCCCATTGGCGCGCTACTCGACGGTGGCCGGCATCCCGATCACGGAACTGTTGCCGCCCGAACGGGTCAAGGCACTCGAGGAGCGCACCGCGAACGGCGGCGCAGAGGTGGTCGCGCTGCTCAACACCGGGTCGGCGTTCTACGCACCCGCGGCGTCGGTCTTCGCCATGGTCGAGTCGATCCTCCACGACCGCAAACGCGTTCTGCCCTGCGCCGTCCTGCTCGAGGGGGAGTTCAAGACCAACGGGCTCTTCGTGGGGGTGCCCGTCGTGCTCGGAGCGAGTGGCATGGAGCGGATCGTCGAGATCGCGCTGACGGCGGACGAACAGGCGGCGTTCGACAAGGCGGCGGCGGCGGTCCGCGAGCTCGTCGACAAGCTGGGCTGACCCGAGCACGACCGAGGTGACGGTCGCCTCGATACACTCATCGCTGTGCCGCTCGCGAGCTTCACGTTCGAGTTCGACCCGCTGCTGCGCCTTTCTGACGGGCTTGTCGTGCGCTGGCAGACCGTTGCGCTCGTCGCGGTCATCGCCGCCGGGCTGATCCTCGCCGGGCTGATCGCCAGGCGCGAGGGTTTGCGACCGGACGACCTGCTGTTCATCGCCGTCGCCACGGTGCCTGGTGCAGTCGTCGGTGGCCGTCTCGGCTACGTGCTGCTTCATGTCGAGTACTACGGCGCCAACCGCACTGCCGTCCTCGATCCGGGGCAGGGTTCGCTCGAGCTCGGGCTGGCCGTCGTCGGTGGCGTGCTGTCCGGCTCGTACGTGGCCGCGCTCCTGGGCGCGCCCCTCGGCCACTGGCTGCGAACCGCCGCGCTCCCGCTGCTGTTCGTGCTTGGCGGAGGCAAGCTGGCGATGGTATTGGGCGGAACCGGGCAGGGCCAGCCCTCGGAGCTGCCTTGGGCGACCGCCTACGCCGGGCCTGGGCCGTGGGGATCCCTGGGGCCCGCGGCCCCCTCGCATCCCGCCCAAGCCTACGAAGGGCTTGCCACGTTGGCCCTGTTGCTCGTCCTGACGCTGGCGCGTGCCTCTGGAGCGTTCTCTGCTCGCGATGGTCGGCTGTTCCTTGTCGCGATCGGTGGTTGGGCACTGGTTCGCGCGGTAGTCACGATGACGTGGCGCGATCCAGCCGTCGTCGCCCTGGGCGTGGCCGGGCTGCTGGCGCTCGCCATCGCCCTTGGTGCCGCGCTCTTGTACGTCATCTCGACAAGGTGGGGACCGGCGGCGTCGGGTGCCGCGGATGGGACTCGTGAGGTCACTTGGGCGGATCCCGAGGCCCGACCGCGGTTCTGAGGCGGAGAGTATCGTTGTGTGCCGCGTCGCATGAGCATTCGGCCGCCGAGGCGACGGCCGCGCCCACTACGAGGTCCCTCCCAATGACACAGGTCGCAGAACCGGTCTCCAGCACCACTGACACCGAGCCATCGCAACGAATCAGCCACTGGATCGGCGGACGGATCGTCCGGGGAACGTCCGGTCGCGAGGGTCCGATCTACAACCCGGCCACGGGCGCCGTCGCGCGACACGTCGACTTTGCGACGGCCGGAGAGGTCGCGGCAGCCGTCACCGCCGCGAAGGCTGCGTTCCCGGCCTGGCGCGCGACGTCGCTGTCCAAGCGGACCGACATCATGTTCAAGATCCGGAACCTGGTCGAAGCCCACCGGCACGAGCTGGCCGGCCACCTCACCGCGGAACACGGCAAGGTCCCGAGCGATGCCCTCGGCGAGATCGCCCGCGGGCTCGAGAACCTGGAATTCGCCTGCTCCATCCCGAACCTGCTGAAGGGCGGCTTCACGGAGGGGGCATCGACCGGCGTTGACGTGTATCAGATCCGCCAGCCACTCGGCGTGGTCGCCGGTATCACGCCGTTCAACTTTCCGGCGATGGTCCCGATGTGGATGTTCGCGACCGCCATCGCGACCGGTAACACCTTCATCCTCAAGCCGTCGGAGAAGGACCCATCGGCGGCCAACTTCCTCGCCCACCTGCTCGCGGAGGCAGGGGTGCCCGACGGCGTCTTCAACGTCGTTCACGGCGACAAGGTGGCGGTCGACGCGATCCTCGCGCATCCGGACATCGCGGCCGTGAGCTTTGTCGGCTCGACGCCGATCGCCCGCTACATCTACGAGACCGGCACCAAAGCCGGCAAACGGGTGCAGGCCCTCGGTGGCGCCAAGAACCACATGATCGTGCTGCCGGACGCGGACATCGAGATGGCGGCCGACGCCGCCATCTCCGCGGGCTACGGCTCGGCCGGCGAGCGCTGCATGGCGATCGCGACGGTCGTCGCGGTGGGCTCCGTGGCGGATCCGTTGGTCGAGGCAATCAAGGCGCGGCTGCCCAGCGTCAAGGTTGGGCCGGGCAGCGACCCCAACGCCGAGATGGGGCCATTGGTCACCCGCCAGCATCGCGACAAGGTCGCCTCGTACCTCGATTCCGGGGCCGCGCAGGGCGCAACGGTTGTCACCGACGGGCGCGACCACCCTCTGTACAAACAGTCGGACGGGTTCTTCCTGGGCGTGTCGCTGATCGACAACGTGACCCCGGCGATGGATGCCTATCGAGACGAGATCTTCGGCCCCGTCCTGACCGTCGTGCGGGTCGACACCTACGACGAGGCCGTCACGCTGATCAACGACAACCCGTATGGCAATGGGACCACGATCTTCACCCGCGACGGTGGCGCGGCCAGGCAGTTCCAGTTCGAGGTCCAGGCCGGGATGGTCGGGATCAACGTGCCGATCCCGGTCCCGGTGGCGTATTACAGCTTTGGCGGTTGGAAGCAGTCGTTGTTCGGCGATCTGCACATGTACGGCCCCGAAGGGATCCAGTTCTACACGCGCGCCAAGATCGTGACCGCGCGCTGGCCGGACCCGGGCACCAGCAAGATCGACCTCGGGTTCCCACGCACTCGTTAGCTCGCCACGTGACGCTCTGCCGTACCTGAAACGCGGCTGCAAGGCGGCGACGCTCGGGCATTGGGCGTCGCGGCTAGGTTCACCGCGCACGCTCCAGTTCGAGGAGGGTGATCCATGACCGACTATGAGCGCACCACGGTGCGCGAGACGACCGTCGTCGAGCCCGACGCGACCGACCCGATTGCTCCGGCACCGGCCGTCAGCTCTTCGGTCCGGACGACCAGCGCGGCGTACGTCCCCGCAGGCCCAGAGCCGCTGGCGACCGCGGGACGGGTCATCAAATTTGCGTTCGGCATCCTGCAGGCGCTGCTCATTCTGCGGATCGTCCTGCTCCTGCTCATCGCCAATCCCGGCAACGACGTCGTCGCCTTGATCCTCAACGTGACCGACCCGTTCGTGGAGCCGTTCCGCGGGATGTTCTCGCTGGATCGGGTCCGCGGCGACCAGGGGTCCGTGTTCGACGTCGCCGCGTTGGTGGCATTGATCGGCTGGACGCTGGTCGAGCTCCTGATCCTGGCTGCACTGCGGATATTTGCCCGACGGCCATCCCAGGTCTGAGCGCTCAGGCCGCCGGCTGCCGAG
Organism: Candidatus Limnocylindrales bacterium; assembly: GCA_046712485.1. Lineage (GTDB taxonomy): Bacteria > Chloroflexota > Limnocylindria > Limnocylindrales > CSP1-4 > SPCO01. The sequence goes on along the minus strand of JBKKCW010000283.1, from coordinate 3,643 downwards.
CGGCCCGTCGCGGGCTGAGCCGCGTCCGGCGACCGATCGCCACGATCGTGATGTCATCGGCTGGCAGCACGCCCGTCTGGAACCGCTCGACGGAGGCGCGTATCGAGTCGACAACGTCGCCGACCGAGCCATTCCGAGCTGCCTCGATGGCCCCGTAGAGCCGCTCGTCCTCGAAGCGTTCCCCGCTGAGCGACTGCGCATCGGTGACGCCGTCCGTGTAGAACACGGCGATGTCCGCGGGCTGTAGATCCGTCGTCGACTCGGCAAGGTCGAGCGAAGAAAATGCGCCGAGGAGCGGCCCGGAGCCCGCGATCGGCTCGATCGGAGACCCGTCGCGCCGAACGATGAGCGGCGCCTCATGCCCGGCATTGGCCAGGCGGAGCCGTCCCGTCGAAAGCGTGAGCGAACCGCACAAGGCGGTGATGAACAGCGCGAAACGTCGCTCGAGGAGCACCCTGTTCGTCCGCTCGAGCGCTTCGGCGGGCCCGGTGCCGTTGTCGATCGCCGCATGGATGAGCGGGCGGGCAAACGCCATCAGCAGGGCTGCCGCCATACCCTTGCCCGTAACGTCGGCGATGACGACGCTGAGCGGCCGGCCACGCCGCAGCTGGCGGAAGACGTCGAAGAAGTCGCCGCCGACCTGGTGCGCCTGCTCGTAGTGACAGGCGAGGTCATAGCCGGGCACTTCCGGCCCGACCAGGCCCACGAAGCTCCGCTGGAGCTGCCGACCGAGCGCGAGCTCGTCATCGATGAGCCGGGCACCCGCGATGTCTGCGATCCCACCGCGCCCGATCGTATGCGCGATCCCGAGCGCGACGGCGAGCGACCCGATGCTGGCCGCGGCCAGCGGTGTCTCCGCGATCGGGCCCCAGGCCACGACCCGACCGCCGGCGAAGGGTCCGGCCCCGATCTCGCGCGCGACCACGTCGGAAGGTATCGGGTCGGAGCACGTGCCGGCGACGCGCGTGCCAGACGCGTCCTCGATGACGATGGCAATCTCGCCAGCCAGCTCTCGATACGGCGCCAGGATGGCGTCCGTCCCTGGGCCGCCAAGGGCGTGCTGTTCAGCCATCCGGCCTCAGAACGCGGCGAGCGCGGTCGCCCGGTCCGGGTGGATGTGGAACAGCCGGGTCAGGCCGGTGCGCGTGAGCACCCGCTCGACAGCACTCTGTGGACAGCACAGCTGTACCTCGGTCTGCGTCCCGCCGCCGGCCACATCGATTCCGAGCGAGTGGAGTGCGCCCCAGCCAACCTCTGGGTCGGGCGGTGGCTCGCCGTGCATCAGCCGGAGCACCGAGTGGAGGGCGACGAGACCGGAGCTGGCCATGAACCGGAGCTCAGATAGGTCGAGGAGGAGGTGGCGCGTTCCGCCCTCGTACAGCTGGCGGGTCGTCTCGATCAGGTCGTTGAAGTTGGATGCGTCGAGCTCGCCGGTGAGGGATATGACCGTGACCGGGACGCGCCCCGATGCCTGTTCGACGGTGGTATCCAGGGCCATCTACCGGTTCTCCTTCCCGTTCCGCTCGAACCTGCGCACCAGGGTAAGTATGTTGCCCCCTCCCGGACGCGGCCGATAGGTCATCTCGTCGACGCACAGGCGTGCCAGGAGCACGCCCATCCCGCCCGGGCGCCGCTCAGCGGGATGAACGGACAGATCGGGCTCGGGCACCGTGGTCGGGTCGAACGGCGAGGCATCGTCCTCGATGGTCACGACGAACGCGTCGTCGCGCGTCGTCGCCGCCACCTCCACCCAGCCGCCCTGGCCACCGTGCCCATGGATGATTGCATTGGTCGTTGCCTCGTCCACCGCCTGGACCATGTCCGCGGTGCAGGACCGGCTTGCCCGTGCCTCCTCCGCCGCAGCTCGGACGAGGTCGCGGACCTCCCGCAGACGGCCGAGGTCCGCCGGGATGCGGAGCGTGTGCGTCGCTGGCGGCGCCCCGTCAGCTGAGCCGGGCATGATCCGCTCGGCCGCGCGCGATGAACCGGCCGTGACCCTTGCGCCCCGTAAAGGTACCGTCACGCACGATGACCGTCCCGCGCGACAGCACGATGTCGCTGCCACCCTGGACCTCGCGCCCCTCGTAGCACGAGTAGTCGACATCCATGTGGTGGCTTGCGGCGGAGATCGTCCGCCGCCGGTTCGGGTCGTAGATCACCAGGTCCGCGTCGGAGCCCACCGCCACGGCGCCCTTGCGCGGGTACATCCCGAACAGCTTGGCGGGCGCGGTGGAGATGATCTCGACCCACCGCTCCTTGGAGATCCGACCGCCCACCACGCCGCCGTCGTGCAGCAGGTCGACGCGATCCTCGACGCCCGGGAGACCGTTGGGGACCTTGCGGAAGTCGCCCCGGCCGAGATCCTTCTGGCCGTGGAAATCGAACGGGCAATGGTCCGTGGCAACCAGCTGGAGATCGTCCTTGACGAGGCCGCTCCACAGGTCGTCCCAGTGGTCCTTTGGCCGGAGCGGTGGCGAACACACGAACTTGGCGCCTTCGAACCCGTTGCCGAGGTCGTCGAGGGACAGGAAGAGGTACTGCGGACAGGTCTCGGCGAAGACGCGTCTACCGCGGTCGCGCGCGGCCCGGACCTCGGCGAGCGCCTCGCGGGCAGACAGGTGGACGATGTAGACGGGCACGTCCGCCGCCTCCGCCAGCCGGATCACCCGGTTCGTCGCCTCGCCCTCGAAGACTGCTTTGCGTGCGAGGCCATGACCGATCGGGTCCGTGGTGCCGGCCGCCACGGTCTGCTCGGCGACCACGTCGATCGCCATCCCGTTCTCGGCGTGCATCATGATCAGTCCGCCGTTCTTCGCGGTCTGCTGCATCGCCCGGAAGATCGCCCCGTCGTCGCTGTAGAAGACGCCGGGATAGGCTGTGAACAGCTTGAAGTCGGGTACCCCTTCGGCGACGAGCGCGTCCATCTCGGCGAGGGTCGCATCGTTGACGTCGCTCATGATCATGTGGAAGCCGTAGTCGGCGACCGCGTTGCCCTCGGCTTTGGCGTGCCAGGCGTCGAGCCCTGCGCGAAGGGACGCGCCGCGCGACTGAACGGCAAAGTCGACGATCGTCGTCGTGCCGCCGAAGGCAGCCGCGCGTGTCCCGGTCTCGAACGTGTCCTTGGCAAAGGTGCCCCCAAACGGCAGCTCCATGTGCGTGTGGACGTCGATGCCGCCCGGGATGACGTACTTGCCCGTCGCGTCGATCGTCTCGTCGACGGTCATGCCGGTCCCCAAGCCGGCCCCGGCGAGGTTCGCCCCGATGGCGGCGATCGTTTCGCCATCGATCAAAACGTCGGCGAACTGGGAGCCCTCCGCGGTGACGATGGTCCCGTTGGTGATGAGCGTGCGCATCGATCCCTCCTGGGCGACGGACGTCAGTCGGTCAGGAGGAAGATGGTAGGCGATGCCTGGGTTGACCGGGACGCGGCGCCGCCGTCAATCGGCGCGGTCACGCCGTCGGCGATGCCCATGGTGGAGACTCGTGCCCGCAAGGGTCGTGAGCACGATGACGATCGCCAAGGTCGCCGCCGGCAGCTCCGCGGACCGGCCACCACCGTCGTGCACCGGCCACGTGGTCGTCGCGGGTGGCGTCAGGCGGGGGACCGGGCTCAAGACGGGAGCTGCCGGCAGGCGCGGGTTCC
>JBKKCW010000282.1:0-3981 GCA_046712485.1 Candidatus Limnocylindrales bacterium | reverse complement strand
GGTCGGCGTCGAGGCCACCCTCGCCGAGGACGGCGAGCGTCGAGCGCGCGTCGGCCGCTTCCTGCTCGGTCATCCGCTGGAGGGCGAACCCCAGGTGGATCAGGATCCAGTCGCCCTGCTGGGGCGGATCGTCATCGAGCAGGCCCAGGTTGATGTCACGTACGACGCCTTCGACGTCGACTCGGGCAAGATCCGGGTGATCGGACCGCCGTTCGACGACCCGACCGGGGATCCCCAGACACATGAGCCGCCTCCTAACTGGTGGCTGGAGACATGGTAGGCGCCGCTGGCTCGCGATACTCGATCGATTCGAGGATCAACTCTTCGCCGCCGCTGTACGCCATCGACGTCGCGCCACATCCGGGACAGTCGAGGATCATCTCATCGCCGGACTCCGTCCGGCCGCACTCGCGGCACGTGCTTGTCACCGGGACTTGGACCAGCTCGAGGACGGCGCCCTCGACGATCGTGCCCGCGCCGACCATCTCGAATGCCTGCTCCATGGGCCCCTGACTCGCTCGGTGCAGCGTGCCGATCCGTACCTTCACGCGAGCCACCGGCCGATCGCCCGCTCGTCCGCGAACGGTGTCGACGATGCCCTCGACGAGGCCCACTTCGTGCATCGGCTACATCTCCAGGCGGATGCCGCGCATCACATCCGGCGCATGCGCATGTACCGGCGAACATCGCCGAACGTGAGCAACAGGAGGACCAGCGCAACGACCAGAACGATCACCCCGAGGACCAGCAGGATCTCCATGTCACTCCTTCGCGCTTTGGCCGGACCACGTGCCTACATGGAACGCATCTTGAGGTAGCGGAGGATGTCGTTGTAGGTCAAGGCGAGGATGAGTCCCCCGAACGCCACGAGCGCCATCAGGACGAGTCGGACGAGGATCATGGTTGGCTCCTGTTCAGCCGGATCAGGCCGGCACCTTGGATCCGATGACCGCGGTCGGGTCACGGAGCAACGAAAGCACAACATCGGCCGCCTTGTCGACCGCGGCAGCCACGGGTTCGCTGAGACCGATGCCGTCGTCCAGTGAGGCAGGCTCGCAGCCAACGATCAATGTCGGGACCGGATCGCCGCCGATCGATGCCAGGTACCCGAAGACCGCCAGCGGCTCCATCCCGTGGGCATCGGGCAGCGCACCACTCGAGCCGACCTCGTCGGGCTGGAGCACATAGATCGTGCCTGGTGAACCGCCTCGCGAGATGGCGTCGATCAGAATGAGCCGGTCGTACCCTTCGAGCAGCTCGTAGGCGAGATGGATCCCGCGGATCCCGAAATCGGACACCGTGACGCCGGGCGGGATCTCGCGCGTCGCCAGGCGGCGGACGACCTCCACGCCGAAACCGTCGTCGGACAGGAAGATGTTGCCGATGCCGGCAACAAGGATGCCGGTCACGGCATCGCTCCCGAGCGCGGAACGCGCTCGAGGATGATCGGGGCCGCACCCGAGCCCGATGGGGCGGGGGAGACGGGTTCGAGCTCGTCGGGCGAGAAGTAGAAGTAGCGGCCGGTATCGCGCTGCAGGTCGTTGGCCGGGTCGTCGTCCACCGTGACCGCCACGTGGATATCATCGTCGACGCTTTCGTAGATTGCCTCGACCGTGGCCAGGCGTCCGACCAGGAACACGTCGATCGAGTCGGCCCGTCGGTTCGGACGCAGGCGGACGGATGCCTTCTTCGAGATTGTCATGCCGTCGATGACGATGGCGGCCCGGTCCGGCGCGACGCGCGCATCCGGGGCCCAGATGCTCGCCGGCAGGTCCGATGGCTCGTCCGCCGGGAGTCCGACCGATGCGTTCGTGAATGTCGGCCAGTCGGGATCGCCGAGATCGGGCGACCAGGGCTGGATTGCTGCCGCCGGATCGGCGGCATCGCCCGCGGCCGCCTCGCTCCACTCGCTCGCAGCGACCTCGCGGTTCGGCGTCTCTCGCAGGTAGCGTATGGCGCCGTGAAGCCGGTCCAGGATCTCGGGTGGCATCTCGTCGGCGGCATCGATGATCGCCCTCGCCCGAGGGTCCGTCGCCCGTGCAGCCCGCTTCTCATCATCGCTCAGGGTCATGATCCGAAGGGTCAGTATCTCGTCGATCTCGGTCCCGTCAAAGAGGTTGGTCGGGCTCTCCTGGGCGATCGCGGGATGGTCGTACAGGGTGATCGGCGAGGACAGCATCAGGTCGCGGCGTCCCTCATCGCCGACGAGGACGGGCCACGTCTTCAGATTCACGCAGTCCTTCGACGCCTCGCTCGCGTCCGGCGGCGGGTCGATCAGCGACAGGAACGATCCGCCCTTGATCGCCAGCAACGTGTGACAGCCCAGGAGGGACCGGCGGAGGGCCTCGTCGCGCCGGTGCTCACCGGCGGGTGAGGTGGTGAGGTTCTCGACGCGGACCCTGAGGCGGGTGTAGCCGTCGACGGGCTTGGCGCTGATCCGCAGCGCACCGTCGATCGGCCAGCGCGTCCGAACGATGCGGCCGACCGGCTGGCCGTCGACATCGTCGAGCCGTTCGACCTCCTCGCCACCGGCGATCCCGAAGGGGATGCTGCGCTCGGCGTTCCGCAGCTCCGCGAGCGATATGTCCGACACGTCGACCTGACCCTCGGTCGCCTCCTCCCAGGTGAGCCACTCGGTGTCACCGACGACGAGCGCCGCCACGGGCGCAAAGCCCGTGCGGGTGGTGGGATCCACCGCTTCGACAGCGCGGGCGACGAGCTGGAGAAACCGGACTCGGATGTCGATCCGCGCTTCGTCCGTGGCGGTCTCCACGAGACAATCGGTCTGCATCTCCCACGTCTCGGTGCCATCGGCGAGGCTGTGATCGCGCGGCACCACGACCCCGAACTGGAAGCGGACACGGTTCTTGTCCGAGCTCGCGCGGTACGGATAGAGCAAGTAGCCCTCATACAGGACGGCGTTGGCGATCTGCTGCGCGGCTTCGAAGCTCATACTGTTTCTCGCTCGTCGGCGCCGGCTCGCTTGAGCAGGACGTCGATGGCCTCGTCCCAGGTCGTGATGACCTCTCTGCCCTTGAAACGGTGCAGCGCGTCGAACGTGTCACGGCGCAGCCGGAGCCAGGCACTGTCCGGGTAGTAGGCGTTCATCAGGTCCCGCCACAACCGGACGGGCAACGCGTAGCTGGCCTCCTGATTCCAGGCGATCTGATCGAACGCGAGACCGTGGTCCGTGAGCGCGATGACCGACCCGCTGAACTGGAAGAGGAGCGGGATGTCGCCCCCATCGAGGGCGTGGAAGTACTTCGCGGCGGCCACCTCGAAGTCGTACGAACAGTGGACCGGTACGTCGATCTCGGTGGCGCCGTCGAACGCCGGCACCATCACGCTGACGTGCGTCCAGAGCATCGTCCTGAGCGTGTCGCCCCAACGAGCCGGCTCGCCGAACAGCTCGAAGAGTCGGGTCTCCTCCGCCGCGTCGTAATGGCGGCGCTGCGCCTCGATCTGCACCTGCACCTTGAGCCCGACGGCGTGGATCCTCGATCCGGCTGCGTCCCGGATGCCGACCTTGATCATCAGCGTTGGCACGACCGCGTACGGCTCGGCCCTGGCTCCGAGGACCTGGAACCGAAGGTCGCTCATGAGCGGTGCACCGGGCGCGGCGGCCGACTTCGCTCGGTCAGGTCCGCGAAGAACTGCTCGATCTCGCGCCACGCCTCCTCGCCGCCGTCGAACCCCTTCCAGTGGCGCCTGATCAGTCCAACCAGCCGGTATGGAGCGTCGATCGGGACGACATAACAGCGTTGGGCGCCGTCCCGCGGCCGGTAGACGAGGAGCGCCTGGACGTCGGGGAGCATTCCCCCGAGCATGGGATTGGCGGCCACGATCTCATCCCAGGTGTCGAGCGGCAGCAGCGACTCGGTGGGTCCGGCGGGACTGGGGTAGAAGGCCACGGTCCGTCCCAGGTCAGATTGCTTGAAGAAGAACGCCATCGCCACGGGCACTTGCAGGGCATCCCACTGG
>JBKKCW010000281.1:0-2752 GCA_046712485.1 Candidatus Limnocylindrales bacterium | reverse complement strand
ATCCGGCCTTCGTAGAGTGGCGATTGGTGACGCTTACGGGGTCAGCCTCGGCCGCGGCGTTCGCACAGATGACACGCAGCGACGAAGGCCGTCTTGCTGCCGTTCTGGGTTTTCTCCCGCTGTTCCTTACATCGCCGATCGTCGGTGTGGGTTTCGGTCAATACCTGAGCGCGAACACGGCGCTCAATCAGACAAGTCTCGGCGCGCACAATTGGTACGGGAACGTCCTGGCCGAGCTCGGGATTGTTGGAATCGTCTTGTGGGTTTCTTTTCTGTTGGCGCTGCTCGTCGAGCTCCGCGGACGGCCCGAAGTCCCTCGTGCGTTCGGGGTTGCCGTCCTGGTCGCCCTGTCGGCCGCGTCTCTATTCTTGGAAGCTCCCACCTCATTTCAGACGGTCGCGTTACCATCGCTCTTCCTCGTCGCGGCACTGGCGAGCGATTGGCGGGTGGGAGTCGCAAGGGGAGCCGGAGGTCTGACAGTGAACGGGATGAACGTCGATCCAGATCCGGATCGCGGCTGAGATGTGCGGCATCGCGGGCATCGCAACCCTGGATGGGCTGCGGGCGTCGGACACGCCACTGGTCGACGGCATGCTCCAGTCGTTGGCCCATCGAGGTCCGGACGACCAGCACATGGCCGGCGACGGCAGGGCGCTCATCGGTGCGCGGCGACTCTCGATCATCGACCTGGCCGGTGGCCGTCAGCCCCAAAGCGATGAATCGGGCCTGATCCTCGCCACCCAGAACGGCGAGATCTACAACTACGTGGAGCTCCGAGAAGAGCTCCTGCGCAAGGGTCACGTTCTCGAGACGCACAGCGACACGGAAACGATCGTCCACCTCTACGAGGATCACGGGCCCTCGTTCGTCCAACACCTTCGGGGCATGTTCGCGATCGCGATCTGGGACGGGCGGCTGAACCGCCTGGTGCTGGCCCGCGACCGACTCGGCAAGAAGCCGCTCTACTGGCGGCTGGCAGACAGCCGGCTGACGTACGGCTCCGAGCTGAAGGCGATCCTGCAGGAGCCGGGCATCGACCGGGACGTGGACCGTCAGGCTCTCGACCTGTATTTCCAGCACCTGTACGTGCCGTCGCCGCTGACGATCCTGCGTGGGATTGCCAAGTTGCCGCCCGCGAGCACCCTCGTCTGGGACGGGGGCGAGCCACGGATCGAGCGGTACTGGATGCCGGCGTACGAGCCAAAGACCGTTCGCCCGATCGAGGAGGACATCGAAGAGGGCAAGGCCCTCATTCGGGAGGCCGTCCGCCTGCGCCTCCGCAGCGACGTGCCCGTCGGCGTGTTCCTGAGCGGCGGCATGGACTCGAGCGTGGTCACGGCGCTGATGGCCCAGGAGTCCAGCCAGCCGGTCCGCACCTTCTCGATCGGCTTCGAGAACGAGACGTACGACGAGCTGCGCTATGCACGAGCGGTCGCGGAGCGATATGACACGGTCCACACCGAGGAGATCGTGCGGCTCGACGCGATCGGGCTTCTGCCCGAGCTCGCCGATCACTTCGACGAGCCGTTTGCCGATTCCTCTGCGGTGCCGACCTTCAGGGTCTCCCAGCTTGCCGCGCAGCACCTCAAGGTCGTGCTCAATGGCGACGGGGGGGACGAATCATTCGGGGGCTATTCCCGCTATCGCGTCAACGGCATGCTCGGAGCGTTCGACGTGATCCCGGGCCCCCTGATGCGCGCGGCCGCTCGGCCAGGACGCCTGGCCACCACACCGCTCGGATCGGGCTCGCGCCTGCGGCGGCGGTTCACGATCGCCGCCGGCTTGTTCGGGCTGGATGCGGACGAGCGTTACGTCACGCAGATGACGGCCATGGGGCGGCCAGATCGCAGGAACCTGCTCATCGGCAGGAACGGCACGATGCCGTACCTGATCGACGTGCTCAAGGCAGGACCGACGGATCCGATCGATCGTCTTCTCCGGACCGATCTCCTCACCTACCTGCCCGAGGACCTGCTGGTGAAGATGGACCGGGCATCGATGGCCAACTCGCTGGAGGCTCGGTCGCCGCTTCTCGATCACCAGGTGGTCGAATTCGCTGCCCGGCTGCCGATCAATAGGAAGATCGAGGGCCGGAGCCACAAGGTGCTCCTGCGGGCCATCGCCAAGCAGCTGATGCCAGCGGATCATGTCGATCGCCCCAAGATGGGGTTCGCCGCGCCCATCGGCGACTGGCTCCGGGGACCGTTGGGGGACCGGTTCGAGGAAATAGTGCTGGCCCCGGATGCCATGTCCCGCGATCACCTCGATCAGTCGCGGGCCCGGGCGCTCTTGACGGCGCATCGCAACGGGCAGGAGCCGTACGACGAGCAGCTCTGGTCGCTGCTCATGTTCGAGCTCTGGGCTCGCAGATGGCTCCCGGTCGGAGCTCGTCACGCCTGATTGATGCGGCCATCACAAATGAGGCCCAACGGGTACAGTCGCCCTCTTCGGGTCGCCTACATCACGCCGACCCTAATGGTCGGAGGTGCCGAGCGGCAGATGGTCCTGATCGCGACAGGCCTGCCCCGTCCGGAGTTCGAGGTACGGTTTCTCGTGCTGTCGGAGCGCGGCCCCCTGGCGGACGAGGCGGAGATGCACGGGGTGCCCGTCCACGTCCTGGGCCTTCGCCAGTCCGATTGCGTTCCTCTTCGGGCGCGATGTCTCATAGGGACCGTTGGCGCCGTGCGCAACTATTGCCAGCGGACGCGCGACGTGGATATTGCCGACGCATGGCTCGCCCCCGCCATGATTT
>JBKKCW010000280.1:0-5021 GCA_046712485.1 Candidatus Limnocylindrales bacterium | reverse complement strand
AACAACTGGGTCCGCGCCGTCGCCATGACCACGACGGACGGGCTTGCGCGCGGCGTGAGCGCCAAGGACACCGGAGCGCCGATCACCGTCCCCGTCGGCGAAACGACGCTCGGCCGTGTGTTCGACGTGCTCGGCAAGCCGATCGACGGCGGCCCCGCGGTGAAGGCGGAAACCTACCTGCCGATCCACCGGAGCGCGCCGGCGTTCGATCAGCAATCGACCGAGGTCGAGGTCTTCGAGACCGGTCTCAAGGTCATCGACCTGATCTGCCCGTTCAAGAAGGGCGGCAAGATCGGCATCTTCGGCGGCGCCGGCGTCGGCAAGACGGTCATCATCCAGGAGCTGATTCGCAACGTCGCCCAGGAGCACGCCGGCGTGTCGGTGTTCGCCGGCGTTGGCGAGCGGAGCCGCGAAGGCAACGACCTCATCCACGAGATGACCGAATCGGGCGTCATCGCGAAGACCGCATTCGTCTTCGGGCAGATGAACGAGCCGCCCGGTGCCCGCCAGCGTGTCGGCCTGACCGGGCTGACCATGGCCGAGTACTTCCGTGACGAGGAGCATCGCGACGTCCTCCTCTTCATCGACAACATCTTCCGCTTCACCCAGGCGGGCTCGGAGGTGTCGGCGCTGCTCGGTCGGATGCCGTCGGCGGTCGGCTACCAGCCCAACCTGGCCACCGAGATGGCCGGTCTCCAGGAGCGGATCACCTCGACCCGCGATGGCTCGATCACCTCGCTCCAGGCGGTCTTCGTCCCTGCCGACGACTACACGGACCCGGCCCCCGCGACGACCTTCGCCCATCTCGATTCCACGATCCGGCTGGAGCGCAGCATCGCCGAGCTCGGGATCTACCCGGCCGTCGATCCACTGACGTCCACCTCCCGCGTCCTCGACCCGCTCGTCGTGGGACAGGAGCACTACGACGTCGCGCGCGAGACGCAGCGCGTGCTGCAGCGCTACCGCGACCTCCAGGACATCATTGCCATCCTCGGCATCGACGAGCTGTCCGAGGAGGACAAGTCGACGGTTGCTCGGGCTCGACGTCTCCAGCGGTTCATGAGCCAGCCGTTCTTCGTGGCCGAGGTCTTCACCGGTCGGTCCGGGAAGTACGTGAACATCAAGGACACGGTCTCCTCCTTCAAGGAGATCCTCGAAGGCAACACGGACACGCTGCCCGAGCAGGCCTTCTTCCTGGCAGGCACCCTCGACGACGTCCGCGAGAACGCGGCGAAGCTGGGAGCATGATGCACGCGGGTCCTGTCACCTGACGAACCGCCGCGCCCACTCGCTACGGCGCTGCGCCTAACGCTCGCTTCGCCGCGGCGCTTCGCCCGGCGCCACCCGCGTGGAGTCGACACCGAGAGGCGTCCTGATGCCATTGCTCCTCGAGATCGTCACGCCGGAGCGGTTGGCGTATTCGGATACCGTGGATGCCGTCAATCTCCCTGGAATCGAAGGGGAGTTGGGGGTCTTGCCGCATCACGCGCCGCTCGTGTCGATGCTTGGTGTCGGTGAGCTGCGCATTCGCAAGGGCGGCGCCGAGGAGGTCTTTGCCATCGTCGGTGGCTTCCTCCAGGTCCGTCCGGACAAGGTCGTCGTCATGGCCGAAACCGCCGACATGGCCAGCGAGATCGACCTCGAGAAGGCACAGCAGGCGCGGCGCGAGGCCGAGCAGGCCCTGGAGGGCGCAGCACGCACCGACGCCGTCGACCTTTCCGCCGCGCGGGCGGCACTGCAGCAGGCGCTCCTCCGGATCCGGGTTGCCGAGCGACGGCACCGCGAGGGCCCGCGGCATCGCTGATGGCTGACGCAAAGCCGTTTCATTGGGAATACCGCCCGGAGCCTGTTGTGCGGGAGGTGTTCCGGGTCGAGGGCGGCGCGCCGCTCTCGGGCACGATCACGATCAGCGGAGCCAAGAACGCGGCGCTCAAGCTGTTCGCCGCCGCCACCCTGACGGGCGAGCGCTGCCGCTTGACGAACGTCCCCGAGATCGAGGACGTGCGGGTCATGGCGGACACCCTGCGGGATCTCGGCGTGGTCGTCGACCATCCTGGCGACAACGTCTACGAGATCGCCTCTGGCGACGTCGAATGGTTGTTCGTGCCGCTCGAGGCGGCGGCCAAGATGCGGGCGAGCTTCATCCTGCTCGGTCCGCTGCTGACCCGATTTGGCAAGGTGATCATCAGCAACCCGGGTGGCGACCGGATCGGGCGACGACCGGTCGACCTGCACGTCGACGCGATGCGTGCGCTTGGCGCCACGATCGATTACCGCAACGGCTACTACTTCGCGACCTCTCCCGGACGGTTACGCGGCGGCGAGGTCCGGTTCCCGTTCGTGTCCGTGATGGGTACCGAGAACGCGATGCTCGCGGCCACGCTCGCTGAGGGCCGCACGGTCATCAGGCCGGCCGCACAGGAGCCCGAGGTCGACGACTTGATCGGGTTTCTCCAGTCGATGGGCGCCACCGTCGAGCGGACTGCACCAGACACGATCGAGGTGATCGGTCAGAAGCGCCTCCGGGGCGCCGATCACCGTGTCATCCCGGACCGAATCGAGACGGGCACGTTCATCATCGCGGCCGCGGTGACCGGTGGCCAGGTGACGCTCGACGGCGCCCCCTGCGACCATCTCGGGGCCTTCCTCGAGACGGTCGGTCGTGTCGGCGTCGGTGTCGGGTGCGGTACGGACACGATCGAGGTGGACGGGCGCGCGCTCCGTGACGGCGGGTTCCGGGCGTGCGACATCGAGACGGCGTCCTATCCCGGTCTCGCCACCGACCTGCAGCCGCCCACGGCGGTGCTCCTGTCGCAGGCGACCGGCGAATCACGCATCCACGAAGCGATCTTCGAGGACCGCCTGGAGTGGCTCACCGAGCTCCGCCGGATGGGCGCCAAGGTCGAGGTCCTCGACCCTCATCACGCGACGATCCAGGGCCCCGCGGCCCTGGTCGGGACGGATGTCGAGATCGGCGACCTGCGCGCCGGTGCGTCGCTGATCCTCGCGGCGCTGGCTGCGAGCGGGACGACGAGGATCCGAGGCGCCCACCACGTTCACCGGGGCTATGAGAACATCGAGCTCAAGTTCCTGGAACTCGGGGCGAGCATCTCGCGAACGGCGGAAGGGATGGCAGACATCACCTCATGAAGATCGGCATCGACCTCGGCACGGCGAACGTCCTCGTCTATGTCAAGGGCAAGGGCATCGTCATCACCGAACCGAGCGTTGTGGCCGTCTCCGATGACAACCGGATCGTGGCCGTCGGCGAGGAAGCGCGCGAGATGATCGGGCGCACGCCCGGCAACATCCACGCGATCAGACCCATGAAGGACGGAGTGATCGCCGACTACGTCATCACAGAGGCGATGCTCAGCCACTTCATCGGCAAGGTCCGCAAGGGGTCATTCGGGTTCAGCAAGCCTGACGTCATGATCTCCGTGCCCGCCGGCGTCACGAGCGTCGAGAAGCGGGCCGTCCGCGACGCCGCGCTCAAGGCCGGTGCGAAGGACGCCTACCTGATCGAGGAGCCACTCGCCGCGGCGATCGGTGCCAATGTCCCGATCAGCGGGCCGTCCGGGAACATGATCATCGACATCGGCGGCGGGACCAGTGAGATCGCGGTCATCGCACTCGGCGGCATCGTTGTGTCCAAGAGCCTCCGCGTGGGGGGCAACCGGTTCGACGACGCGATCGCGACGTACATCCGCAAGAAGTACAACCTGATGGTTGGAGAGCGGACCGCGGAGGAGGTCAAGATCCAGATCGGGACCGCGCTCCCGCTCGAGCGCGAGCTGACCATGGAGGTGCGCGGACGCGACCTGATCGCCGGTCTTCCTCGCACCATTCCGATCACCAGCAGCGAGGTCATGGAGGCGATCGAGGCGCCGCTCCAGCAGCTTGTCGCCGCCGTGCGTTCCGTGCTCGAGCAGACACCGCCCGAGCTGTCGTCGGACATCATCGACAAGGGCATGGTCATGTCCGGTGGCGGCGCGCTGCTCCGCAACATCGACAAGCTGCTCACCCAGGTGACGGGCGTCCCCTGCCACGTCGCGGAGAACCCACTCAACTGCGTCGCCCTGGGCACGGGCCTGGCCCTCGAGCATTTCGATTTCTTCAAAAAGTCGCTCGTCCAACAGGTCTGAGCGTGCCTGAGACGCGGGTCCTGTCGCCGGGCGAACCCGGGCGGCCTCGCCCTACGGCGCCGCGCCTAACGGGCTTCGAGCCACCCGGAACCGCCCGGCGCCACCCGCAGTCCCACACCCACCCCGCTGTGCCTCGCTCTCGATGACGGAGCGGGCGTTCATCGATCTCCACTGCCACACCCGGGCCAGCTTTGACTGCCTGTCTGCGCCGAAGGCGGTGGTCCAAGCCGCGTCGGATCGGGGTCTGACGCACCTGGCGATCACCGACCACGACCGGATCGACGGTGCGCTCGAGGCCCGCGAGGTTGCCCCTGACGGGTTGACGGTCCTGGTCGGCGAGGAGGTCAGGACGCGCGACGGAGACATGATCTGCGTTTTCCTGACCACGGCGATCCCGCCGGGCATGTCCGCCGAGGAAACGATCGTCGCCGCGCGGGAGCAGGGTGCACTGATCGGGATCCCGCACCCCTTCGATCGCCTTCGTGGTTCGCTCCTGCGGGATGAGCGGCTCGAAGGCGCCGGTGCAAGCGTGGACTGGGTCGAGACGCACAACGCGCGCCTCATCGGCGGCGGCAACGAGCTCGCGGCCACGTACGCCAGAGAGCACGGCTTGCCCGGCGTTGCCGTCTCCGACGCTCACTCGATCCTCGAGATCGGGGTTGCGTATACGTCACTGGACGGTGATCCGTCCACGCCTGTGGGCCTGAAAGCGGCCCTTGCCGGGGTGCAGAACGTGTCCGGACGGGCAAGCTACTTCGTTCGCGCATGGACGCCCGTCGCGAAGGTGGTCCAGAGAGCCCGCGGCAACCGGCGCATTCGACCCGTGACAAGCTCCGGCACGGATCGGGGAGGAAGCCCTCGTGACCAGCCCTGACC
>JBKKCW010000279.1:0-3686 GCA_046712485.1 Candidatus Limnocylindrales bacterium | reverse complement strand
GCGCTGTCGTCGTTCGTGTTCCAGCTCGTCCCGAACCGTGCGCGGGCGCTACGTGAGGCTCGTCGGGTGCTGCGCGTCGGAGGCGTGCTCGCCTACGTGTCGTGGCTCGTCGACGATCGAGCCTTCGCGCCCGATCGCATCTTCGATGAGGTGCTCGACGAGCTCGATATCCCGGGCCGTGACTTCGATGGGCGGTCGGGCGATCTGCCGTCGGTCCAGCGGGCGGCGGGGGAGCTCCGGCGCGCGGGGTTCTCCGACGTGCTGGCCGAGCCGGACGTGCTCGAGCATGTGTTCACCGCGGAGGGTTACCTCGCGTTCCTGTCCGATTTCGACGAACAGTCGCTGTTCGAAGAGCTCGACGACGAGCCCCGCGATCGACTCTTGAGGACGATGCGCGAGCGGCTCGGACGGCTCTCGACGGACGACCTGACGATGCGGTTCCCGATCCTGTTCGCGGCGGGACGACGCGCGCGCGCCTGAGCGGGCGCTCGACGCCGCAGCCGGGTCAGTCCGGCCCGGCCGGCGATCAGCCCGCGTCGGACTCTGACGCTCCCGCCCCGCCAGTCTGCTCCCCGGTGGCCTCGGCGGCCTCGCCCTCTGCCGCGGCCTCGGCCTCTGCGGCCTCGGCCTCGCCGACGACCACCGGCTCCTCCTCCACGCGGGGCGGCTGGACCTTGGCGATGATCTCGTCTGGGTCGGTCAGCAGCGTCACATCCGAGGGAACGGTCAAATCCCGGACATGGATCGCGGTGTCGAAGTCGACGAGCGAGACGACCGAATACTCGATGGATTGCGGCAGGTGATCCGGCAGGGCACGCACACGCACCGACTCGGTCGGGTGCAGCAGGGTGCCGCCGTTCAACACGACGGCCGGCGACTCACCGGTTGCCACGAGCGGCACGTCCACGATCAGCTCCTCGGTCATGCGGACCAGGAAGAGGTCGACATGGAGGGGTCGGCGATTGACCGGGTGCACCTGGACGGCATGGACCAGGACCGGCCGGGCTTTCTTGCCGTCGACCGACAGGTCCACCAGGGCGTTCGGCCCGGTGTGGCGTCGCAGCTGGTCGAAATCGTGCTTGTCGATCGAGACGTTGGCCGAGTCGATCCCGTGGCCGTAGACCACGGCCGGCAGTCGTCCGGCGCGGCGCAGGGCGGCGACCTTCTTGCCGGTGATCTGCCGATGTTCGGCGGCCAGCGTCGCGCGGGCGGTTGACATTCGAGACCTCTTGATGGTGATCACTGTGGGTGACGGGCTGCGGCTCGCCGGCGGGGCCGGAGATGGCGAGGCGCCCGGAAGCGCGCCTACCTTACCACGGCTTGGCCAGGGATCCGGTCACGCGGTGTAGCATCGCGCCGTGGCCGCAACCATCCTGATCGTCGAGGACGAACATGCCGTCGCCCGCGGCATCCAGTACGCGCTCCAGCAGGAGGGCTACGAGGTCGCGATCGCGCGATCCGGCGAAGAGGGGCTGGACATCGCCACCCACCAGGCACCCGATCTCGTCGTGCTCGATGTCCGCCTCCCGGGCATGGATGGCTTCGAGGTCCTGCGGCGCCTGCGCGCGTCGGGGGCGAAGATGCCGGTCCTCGTCCTGACCGCGCGGGATGACGAGGTGGACAAGGTGATCGGGCTCGAGCTCGGGGCGGACGATTACCTGACCAAGCCCTTCGGCCTGCGCGAGCTGATGAGCCGGATCAAGGCGTTGCTCCGCCGATCGTACGGCGACCTGTCCGATGCCGCCGGCGGCCGCGTGATCCGCCACGGCGACCTCCTGATCGACCTCGAGCGGCGGCGCATCCAGCGCGGCAACCGGCGGATCAGCCTGACGCCGACCGAGTTCGAGATCCTCCGCCACCTCGCGTCACGGCCGGGCCGTGTCTATACCCGGAGCGAGCTCCTGGAGCTCCTGCGCGACTACGAGGCGCTCGACCAGGACGAGAAGACGATCAACGTCCACGTGAGCCACCTGCGCGACAAGATCGAGGACGACCCGGCCTCCCCGGCGTTCGTCCTGACGGTGCGAGGTGTCGGCTACGCCTTCGCCGAGCGCTGAGGCAGGCGCCCGGCGCGGCCACCGGCTGCGACGCCTCGCGCGGCGCATCAGGCTCCCACGCCTCGTGCGCCGCTGGATCCCACGTTCGTTCCAGGGCCGGCTGGCGCTGTCGTTCATCGGCGTCATCGCCCTGACGCTCGTGCTCGTCACGGTCCTCGTCATCAACCGCCTCGACGACTACTTCACCCGCCAGCAGACGACCGACCTCGAGCAGCGAGCCGAGACGGTGAGTGTCTACGTCCAGAGCCGGGCCCGTGAGGCCGCCGAGGAGCGTCCCGTGGTCGGTCTGGACCTGCGCGTCGACCCGGCTGTCCTGCTCAACCTTGACCGCAGCGAGCAGCGTGTCATTGCGGACCGGCTCGGCCAGGCCGACGTGCAGATCCGGTTTGGCCTGCTCACCTCGAACGGCGAGGATGTGTCCTTCGTCCCAGCGCTCGACGAGCCGCTCCTGATGCGGCTCGAGGCCCAGCCGGCGCCCGGCCAGACGCAGGAGCGGTCGGTCCGCGTGAGCCGCGCGTACCCGGCTGGTGGGCTGTTCCAGTCCTACGCAGTCGAGGTGACCCTCTCGAACCCGTACACCTTCCGGGCGACGGCCCTGGCCAACGTCACCGGGTTGCTGGCGGCGATCGCGCTGTTCGCCCTGGGTCTGAGCGTCGTGGTCTCGGCGGCCATGGCGAGGCGGTTCACCACGCCGCTGCGGCGGCTGACCGAGGCATCGCGCGGGCTGGCCGAGGGTGACCTCGGCCGGCGTGTCCCGGCCGGCCAGGTTCGGGCGGGTTCATCCGAGCTCGCAGAGCTCGCGGTCCAGTTCAACGCGATGGCCGATCGCCTCGAAGAGAGCGTCGAGATCATCCGGCGCGACCGCGACCGCAGCCGGGACTTCCTGGCCGACGTGTCGCACGAGCTGCGAACGCCGCTCGCGGCCCTGCGGACCTTCAACGAGCTGTTGCGCGAGGGCGCAGACGCCGATCCGGCTGCGCGGGCCGAGTTCATCGAGTCGAGCGGGCAACAGATCGAGCGCCTCGATTGGCTCGCCCAGAACCTGCTCGAGCTGTCCAAGCTGGACTCCGGCCTCGTCCTTCTCGATCTCCGTCCGGACGATCTGCGCGCCGCCGTCGAATCGGCTGTCGAGCAGAGCAATGCGGCCGCCCGCAAGCGCGGCATCGCGCTGTCGCTGCACCTACCATCGTCGCCGATCCGGATCCGCCACGACCCGCAGCGGATCGGGCAGGTCGTCGCCAACCTCGTGTCGAACGCAGTCAAGTTCACCGGACGCGGGGGCTCGGTGTCGGTCGATGTCGCAGCGACGCTCGATGGCGCCCGAATCGACGTGGTCGATACCGGCGTGGGCATCGAGGCAGCCGAGCTCCCGCACATCTTCGAGCGGTTCTACCGCGGCTCGCGGGCCAACGAGGCGCGTGGCAGCGGCAGTGGCCTTGGGTTGGCCATCGCTCGCTCCATCGTGGAGATGCATGGCGGCGCGATCGTGGTCGAGAGTCGCGTCGGGGCAGGGTCGCGCTTCAGCGTCAGCCTGCCCCGCGACCCTCGCCTCGTGGCCGGCAGTCCGGCGGCGGAACGCGCCGATGTCGCGTCGGCCGCCGCCGCCGATGCCCGCGGGGAGCGGAGCAC
>JBKKCW010000278.1:0-2685 GCA_046712485.1 Candidatus Limnocylindrales bacterium | reverse complement strand
CCGCCCGGTGGGGGGCAAACCCCTACCGCGGGTTTTGGGGCGGCGGGGGTCCGCGATTCCAGGGCGCTCCCGCTCGCCGGCCCGCCAGGCGCTCCCGGCCGCCACCCACTGCCCGTGGTTCACGCTCGTGGCCGCGTTCGCCCCGCGGTTCCGTGCCATTTTGTCGTCCTGGTGACCGCACGGCCGAGTTCGATCGCAGCAGGCGGCCGATTCGAGCGTCGGCTGAGCGTGGCCCACGCATGCCCACCCCTTCGATTGACGCGTCAGGGTGGCCGTGTGGTCACCTTGGCGACATCTGGCATGAAACGGACGCGCTCAAGCGGCGGGATGTGCACTCCTGGCAGGCCCGCGCGGCCTGCTACGGCGGCCCGGCTCGGTAGATCGAGATGACGCGGCCGGGTGCGGCTTCGAAGCGGTCGATCGGCTCGCCGAGCGCTGCCGGCACCGCGGCCTCCTCGGCCGGTCCTCCGCACGCCGCACCGATGACGACCTCGAAGAGCGAATCGCAGATCACCACGAGGCTGGCGTCCGTGCCCGTGCCGGAATCGGGCCATTCCAGGGTGGCCTCGCTGATCACGGCGCCGCGTTCCAGCACGTGACCAGCGCGGACAAGTGGATACGCGTACGACTCGACCGACTTGAAGTCGGGGATCGCCAGCAGGCGGATGGGTCCGGGGCCGGCCGCACCTTCGATACGATCCGCGGCCGCCACCGCGGCCGGGAAGCCGCCATCGGGATGCACTGCCGCTGGTTGGTGAGTCGCCGCCCAGGCCACCAATGCCGCTACGCCCACGACTGCAATGAGCCGCCCGGGCCGGAGGAGCGAGGCGAACCCGGCAACAGGGGCAGCGCGCCAGTCGGCGTCCCCCGGTCGCCGCCCAGGTATCGCGCGCCACAGCGCCGCACCCCCCAAGCCGACCAGCACGAACACCATCGGATCGGCAAACGCGTGGTAATGGTCGTTCGGCAGCCCGCGAACAACCGTGGCGAGGCTGGGCGATGCGAAGGTCAGCGCAAAACCGGTCCACAGCAGCCCGAGGCCGAACCATCGTGCGGCGGTTCGTTCGTCGCCAATCCCGGCGACCGACCGCCAGACGGCGATCGCGATGACGGCGACAAACGAAAGCATTGCGGCGGTGACACCGTCCAGGATCAGCCCGACAAGTGGCCACGAGACGACCCGTGCCTCGATGAACAGGAAGCGGGCCAACGGTCCCTGTAGGGGTGGCTCGCCTCCTTCCCGGAAATAGGCGAGCGCAGCCTGCACCTCCGCGAAGCCGGTCGTCAGCTCGTGGATGACGAGCGGCACGAACGCCAGGGCGATGATGCCCAGCCCCGCGAGTCCCATCCGCACGACAACACGACGATTCGGGCCCGACGCTCGTCGTCGGACGTCAGCCACGAGGGGCGCCGCCACGATCGGCAGCAGCGTGGCCCCGAGGACGTGGCACTGCATCGTCACGGCGACTCCCGCCGCGGCAAGCAGCCACCAGACCGCCCGACGAGTCGACCAGGCGTGCCAAGCGCCGGCAAGTGCCACCGCGCTCGAAAGGGCGATGAGATTCGGGTTCCAAATGAACGTGGACTCGTCCACGGCGGCCGGCGAGATCGCGATGGCGAGGCCTGCGACGAGGCCCGCTACCGGCCCACCGATCGACTGGGCCAACCACCATGTCACGAGCACCGCGGCGATACCGGCGAGCGCGATCAGGAAGACAACGGCCAGTGGCGAATCCCCACCGGTCAGGGCCGCCGCCGGGGCCAGGAGGTAATAGTAGAGCGCACCATGGTGGACGTCGCCGATCGAGGTCGGCGGGCCGAGCAGCGGGATCACGCCGTCCCGGGCCAAGGCTCGCAGCACAAGCATGTCGTGACCCTGGTCGCCATCCCAGGTCCCCCTGGTCCCCAGGTTCGGAAGCCGCAGGATCGCGGCGAGTCCGAGGAGCCCAAATGGTATGGCGAGCGCTCGGGCGCGAGGCGAGAAAGCCGCAGTCACTCCTCGGGGCCCTGGGGTGGACCGGACCGGCTTCGACTGCCACGAACGGACATGGCTTCCGGAGGCAGATCGGCCAGGCGCCGGCCGGCCATCAGGTCGCGCGCCCGCGCCAGGTTCACCGCGTCATACCCCTCGTCCATCCCGGGCGTTTCGAGAAGAAAGGTGACGTGGCCGAGCAGCGGATGGCAGAGCAGATGCGCCAAACCCGTCGCACCGATCCTTCCCGCTCCCACGTGCTCGTGTCGATCGAGACGGGAGCCACGCTCCGCCTTCGAGTCGTTGAGGTGGATCATCACCAGGCGATCGAGCCCGATGCGGGCGGCGAAGTCGGCAAGAAACGCGTCGATGCCGGTCGGGTTCGAGAGATCGATGCCCGCGCCCCAGGCATGCGCGGTGTCCACGCAGAACCCGACCCGTTCCGGCCCAATCCCGCGCTCGTCGATGGCTTCCGCGATCGCCGCCAGCTCCGTGACGTCAACGCCCAGACCGTAGCCGCTTCCGGCTGCGTTCTCGAGCACGACCATGGTGCGATCGGGAGCGTCGTCGACCTCGGACAGAGCAAGCCTCAGCCCGTCGGCCAGGCGGGCCGTGCCGACCTCCACGCCTGAGCCCATGTGCGAGCCGATGTGGACGTTGAAGAATCGAGCCCCAAACCCCGGCGCGGCACGGAGATCGTGCGCCAGCACCGC
>JBKKCW010000277.1:0-2621 GCA_046712485.1 Candidatus Limnocylindrales bacterium | reverse complement strand
GCTTGAGCCCGGCATCCTCGGTCTTGAGCAGGACGTTGGCCAGCACCGGCAAGGTGCTCCGGTTCGAGACCGCACGACTGACCACGGAGAGGCCGCGTGCCAGGTTCTCCTGCATGACCGAAAGTTTCACGTCGGGCACTCCACGCTTGTCGCTCGGGTGGCCGCTCGTTGCGGCTCGGGATCAGTTAGCTGGGGCGTCGGAAAGACCCGGGGTCGCGCCGCCGGGTACGTCGTGGGTATCTTCCATCTATCTTCTCACTCCGTCATCTCCGTCATCATGGTGTGGACTCGGTGGAGGCGGCAGCGTGGCCGTGCTCGCTGCACGCGTGGACAGGCGCATCCAGGCGGTGGACGGGCCGCGTCGCACGGTGGTCGTCATCCGGGACGAACGGTGGACCGGTGTCGTGGTCGCTGCGCGACCCGCGGGACACCTCCGGGAATGTCCACGGGCGCTCTTCGGCAATGCCCGGTTGACCCCGGCATCTGTCCACAAGGCGGCCCGGTTGTCCACCGAAACGGGCCGGTTGTCCACACGATGAGGGCCAGGTGGGCCCGTGCGGGGATCCGACGCTTGGTGCGCGCCCGCTGGCGCGAGCCCATCAGTCGGCGTAGATCAGCTCCCGAACCGCCGCGATCTCGCGTCGCAGCTCGTCGTTGATGGCGACTTCGCGCGTGATCTTGTCGCACGCGTGGAGAACGGTGGAGTGGTCGCGGCCACCGAGCTCGGCGCCGATGCGCAGCAGCGAGACGTCCGTCTCGGCGCGCATGAGGAACATCGCGATCTGGCGCGGCACGACGATGGCCTTGTCGCGTTTCTGGCCCTGGAGCACGTCGATCGGGACGCTGTAGTAGTCGGCCACGACCTTCGCGATCCGCTCCGGGGTGACCTGGCGCTTCTTGGGGTTGTACAGCACGTTCGAGAGGACCGCCTGGGCGAGTTCGATGCCGATCGGCATGGCGCCCATGCTCGCGTAGGCGACCATTCGGTTGAGGGCGCCCTCGAGCTCGCGGATGTTGCTGACAACCTTGCGGGCGATGAACTCGATCACGTCCGAGGTGATCGGCACGGCGCCTTCCTCCGCTTTGGCGCGGAGGATCGCGATGCGGGTCTCGAGATCGGGAGCGGTCAGGTCGGCGATCAATCCCCATTCGAACCGACTGCGCAGCCGTTCCTCGAGGGTCAGGATGGCCTTTGGCGGTCGGTCCGACGACAGCACGATCTGTTTGCCGTCTTCGTGGATCGCATTGAACGTGTGGAAGAACTCTTCCTGTGTCCGCTCCTTGTCCGCAATGAACTGGATGTCGTCGATGAGGAGCAGGTCGATCCGACGGTAGCGGGCGCGGAACTCGTCGATCTTGCCCTGCTGGATGGAGGTGATGAACTCGTTGGTGAACTTCTCGCTTGTCGCGTAGACGACGCGCTTGCGCGGGAACTTGGCGATCACCTGGTTCCCGATGGCGTGCATCAGGTGCGTCTTGCCGAGGCCCACACCGCCGTACAGGAAGAGCGGGTTGTAGGCGTGCCCGGGTCGCTCGGCGACGGACAGGCTGGCGGCGTGGGCGAGGCGGTTGGCCGACCCGACGATGAAGTTCGCGAAGGTGTACCGGGGGTTCAGGTAGGTCGCGCCACCTTCGCCGCCGACCCGCGTCGCCTCTACCCGGACCTGCGGGGAGGGCCTCGCTGGCCCTGCCGCCAGCGACTCCGCCGCATCGGCCGCGGTCTCGGCAGCCACCTCTGGCGCGGCTCCCACCACGAACTCGACCTGGACGCTGTAGCCGACGATCCGGGCAAGCGTCTGGCTTATGAGCGAGCGATAGCGCGACTCCAGCCAGTCCTTGGCGAAACCGTTCGGCACCGCGATCCGGAAGCGCTGTTCGTCCACGTCCACGAGCTGCGTATCGCGCAGCCACGTCTCGAAGTTGGCCGGTGAGAGCGAGACTTGCAGCTCTCCAAGAGCGGCGCGCCAGACCTGCTTCGCGTCCATTCGTCGATGGAATCCTGCGATTTTGTTTGACGGTGGATGGGTAGCCTAGACCACGGAACCTGATGCCGGTGGCCCGGAATCTCGCGCGCCGGGGAGTGCCATCCTGGGCACCGGTCGACGCGTTCCCGAGGATCCCGGTCAGGGCTTTCGGGGACTCCCGCGTACGTCTCCGGCGTCGAGGGCCCGGAGAGGATAGCACCGGCCGGCCGCGTCTCGCAAGGCGAATCTGCGATACTCCTGGGGAGTATCTGGTCGGGTGTCGCTGTCGGGGACCCCTGTGGATCGGGCGGGAACCAACGGACGAAGATGCGCGCCGCGGATCGTGATTCGGCCAGGTCCAGAGGTCGTTTGGTCCCACCCTGTTCCAACGAACCACCGACGGCCGTCAGGGACCGCCGATCTTCGACGATTGGACGAGAACAGACCCAACGACGACCGGCCAGCGACGACCGGGCAGTTACAGCAGGGTACCGACGACCGCAGTCGCAGGCCTCACTTCGTTTGACACCCCCAGGGGGCCGTCATATCATCCGCCGGACGACTACGCGCCGTGCGCTTTCGTGCGCCAGGCGTGTCTGCGTGCCTTCAGGTGTAGTGTCAGACCGTCCCCGAGGCCGGTTGGAGAGGATCCCGGAC
>JBKKCW010000276.1:0-4108 GCA_046712485.1 Candidatus Limnocylindrales bacterium | reverse complement strand
GCGTGGCCGGGACGGACAAGGCGCTGACCCTCGAACTCGGCGGCAAGGCCGCCAACATCGTGTTCGACGACGCGCCGCTGGACCAGGCGGTCGAGGGTATCGTCAACGGGTTCTACTTCAACCAGGGCGAGGTCTGCTGCGCCGGGTCGCGGCTGCTTGCCCAGGAGTCGATCGTCGAGCCGCTCATCGACAAACTCAAGGACCGCCTCTCGACGATCCGCGTTGGCGACCCGCTCGACAAGAACACCGACGTCGGCGCGATCAACTCGAAGAGCCAGCTCGAGAAGATCACCGAGCTCGTTGCGTCCGGGGTCGCGGAGGGCGCCGAGCTGTACCAGCCGGCCTGCGACCTGCCCGACCGCGGCTACTTCTTCCGGCCGACCCTGTTCACGAACGTGGCGCAGAGCCACCGGATCGCCCGCGAGGAGATCTTTGGCCCGGTGCTGTCGGTCCTGACCTTCCGGACCCCGGACGAGGCGATCGAGAAGGCCAACAACACGGTCTACGGCCTGTCAGCCGGTGTCTGGACGGACAAGGGCTCGCGGATTCTCGAAATGGTGTCGCAGTTGAAGGCGGGTGTCGTCTGGGCGAACACGTTCAATCGCTTCGATCCCACATCACCGTTCGGTGGCTACAAGGAGTCGGGATTCGGCCGCGAAGGCGGGCTCCACGGGCTGCTCGCCTACGTCCGGCTCGAGGATCGCTGATGGCCACGCCATCCCGGCGGCCATCGTCGCCAGCGCGGAACGGCCGGTCGCGCGTTGCGGCCGCTCGAGCCACGACCACTGCGGCGGTCGCCGCGCTCGCGAGGCTCGAAGTGCGCAAGACCTACAAGCTGTACGTCGGTGGCGCCTTCCCGCGTTCGGAGAGCGGTCGTTCGTACGTCGTCTCCGGCGCCGACGGCTCGCCGATCGCCAACGCGTGCCGCGCGTCACGCAAGGACCTCCGCGAAGCGGTCCGGGCGGCGCGCAAGGCGTTCCCCGACTGGTCGGCGAAGACCGCGATGAACCGCGGGCAGGTCCTCTACCGGGTGGCAGAGCTGATGGAAGGTCGCCGCGAGCAGTTCGCGACCGAGGTCTCGACGGCCGAGGGTCGCTCGCCGTCCGCCGCCCGGGTGGTCGTCGACCGCGCGATCGACCGCTGGGTCTGGTACGCCGGTTGGGCGGACAAGATCGGCCAGGTGCTCGGATCGTCCAACCCCGTTGCCGCGCCGTACTTCAATTTCACGATCCCGGAGCCAACGGGGGTCGTCGGGATCGTGGCGCCAGAAACGTCGTCGTTGCTGGGACTCGTGAGCCGGCTCGCGCCGCCGCTGGTCACCGGCAACACGGTCGTCCTCCTTGCCAGCGAGCTCCGGCCGCTCCCCGCGGTCACCCTCACCGAGGTCCTGGCCACGTCGGATGTGCCGGGCGGCGTGGTCAACCTGTTGACCGGTCGCAAGAAGGAGCTCATCCCGGTGCTCGCCGCTCACGCGGACGTCGATGCCCTCGACACGTGGGGTGTCCCCGACGACATGCGCGTCGAGGTCGAGGAGAGCGCCGCGGAAGACATCAAGCGCCTGCTTCGCCGCCCGACCACGGTGAACGAAGCTCGTTTCGACTGGCTCGACGATCGACTCACCGAGCGTCCCGAATGGATCGCCGCCTTCCTCGAAATGAAGACGGTCTGGCACCCGATCGGCGGCTGACGGATGGCGGTCGGGATCAGGGGCGGCCGTCCAGGAGGGCGTGCTGCCCGCGCATCGACTGAGGCCGGCGAGGTCGAACGCCGCGTGTTCGTCCACGCCTCCCCGCGGACGGTCTGGGCCACGTTGCACGATCCCGCCACGACCAGGGTCCTGTTCCCCGAACTGCACTTGGGACCAGCCGCGCCGGCATGGCCGGCGGCCGCGACGACGCGCTCCGCGCGGGCACGCCTCGGCCTCCTGCGCGAGCTGGCTCGGGTAGAGAGCCTGGAGGCGCGGCCGGACGCGAAGTTCCGGCTACGGGTCACGGCATCAGGGTTTGACAGCCAGTGGAGCTGGCGCCTGGAGCCGGTCGCTGGCGGAACGCGTGTGATCCACGCCGCGATATTCGAGCCATTCGACCGTTGGACGGGCATCCTGGTCCGGTTCGGACGGGCATCACTGGCGAGCCGCGTCGAGTCCCACCTGCGCGCGCTAAAGGAGCGGGCCGAAGCCGCAGAACGAGGGGGCAGCTCCGCCGCCACGTGACCGCGGCGCGTCGGCTCGCGCGAAGGCGGGATCGTTGACGAGGCTCGCGGTCGTCGTCGAGCGGGCGGGGAGGCCGGGCCTGTAACGTCCGGGCGTGGACCCGTTCGTCATCGGCCTCGTGGCGGTTGCGGCCGTGCTCCACGTTGCCTGGAACGTCCGGCTCAAGACCGCGGGCGACCCGCTCCGGACGGCCACGATCGGCATGCTCGCGGCGTCGGTCGGGATCGTGCCTGCCGGCATTGTGGCGTGGTGGGCCTCGGGGGCACCGGCACTCCCGCTCGAGGGGATTGCGCTGGGCATCGGCTCGGGCATCGTCGAGGCCGTCTATTTCGTTTTCCTGGCGGCGGCGTACCGGCGCGGTGACTTGTCGATCGTCTATCCGCTAGCTCGCGGCACCGCGCCGTTGCTCGCGGTCGCCATCGGCGTCGGGTTGCTCGGCGAACGTCTCGGTCTGGGCGGATCGATCGGCGTCGCGGCGCTCCTTGCGGGTTTCCTGTGGCTCCAGCGCCCGTGGCGCGCTTTCGCCAGGCGAGGGGAGGGTGGCGTGGACGCGTCGATCCCCTTCGCGCTGGCGACGGGTGTCACCATCGCGACGTACACGGCGTTGGACCGGGTGGGGGTGCGCCTCATCGATCCGCTGCCCTATGCCGCCATCCTGTGGACGACCGCCTGTATTGCCCTGGTCGGCTGGATCACGTTCACCGGCGGCGGCGACCTTTGGCGCGAGGACCCCTCGGCGACGCGGCACGCGGCGGTCGGCGGTTGGCTGACGCTGGGTGCCTACCTGTGCATCCTCGCCGCCCTCAGCGTGGCGCCCATGTCGGGTGTGGCACCGCTTCGCGAATCGGCGACGGTGTTCGCCGCCGCGTGGGGGTCGGTCCGGATGGGCGAGGCGGCCGATCGCGCGGAGATCCGCCGGCGGGTGGGCGCGTCGGTCCTGATCGTCGGTGGCGCCCTGTTGCTCGCCACTGGGAGTTGAGCCGCCCCGGAACGTGCTTGGATATGCGGTAACTCGTTCGACTGAACTGCGGGGCGTCAGGTCGCCTCGACAGGCGGTGGCACCCGGCCATAGAGGCGACGTCGCCCGTAGGGACTGTTGACAAGCGCGACGCCACCGACCACGAACGCCGTCCCGATCAGGAGACGGATGTCCACTGGCTCCGCGAGGACGAAGTAGCCGAGCAGGATGCCGACGACCGGGATGACGTACGCGACCATGGTGGTCCTCGTGGCGCCCCACGCGGCCAACAGGCGAAAGACGACCAGGTACGCGAGCCCAGATCCGAGGATCCCCAACCAGAGGATCGAGAAGATCGCCTCCCCGTCAGGACGGGCGTCCCAGGGCTGATCCATCACCAACGCGATGATCCCCGAGACGAGCAACGCGAACGACACCTGGAACACGGCGGGGATCAGAGGTTGGACACCGCGCATGTTCCGACGGGCATAGACCGCACCGATCGCGTAGCTGAACGCGGCGCCGAGCAGGGCGATCTCACCCGACAGGTCAGCGTCTCCGACCGTGAGGTCCCGGCTGGTCAGGATCAAGACCCCGATGAACCCCACGAGCAGCCCGACGACGCCGTTGACCCGGATCGGCTCGTCGTGCAGGAAGAACGGCGCGATCACGATCGCGAACAGAGGGACGGGCGCGGTCAGGATGGCCGCCAGCGACGAATCGACAGACTGCTCGGCCCAGGTGATCAGCACGAACGGGATGACGATGTTGACGAGCCCCATGACGAACAGGTGGCCGTACATCCGGGGTTCTCGCGGAAGCGCCTGCCGGGTCACCAGGACGACAGCCCAGAGCAGCACGGCGCCCACCGCCAACCGCAACGCGACGAGGGTGAACGTCCCGAAGTCGTCGACCGCGAGCTTGATGAAGAGGTAGCT
>JBKKCW010000275.1:0-6884 GCA_046712485.1 Candidatus Limnocylindrales bacterium | reverse complement strand
GCACCACGTCCGAGAGGCTGAACCCGGCCTCGGTGAAGGCCGCCTCGATGATCGACAGCGTGGCCGCGGTCTGGGCGCCGATATCGCCCGGGTGCGCAGATCGACCGACGGGTCCGGCGTCGCTCGTGCCCGCCACCCAGCACGAGTCACCGACCACCACAGCCCGGCTGTAGCCGGCCGAAGCCTCTCAGGGACCGTCCGACGAGATCAGTCGGCGGGTCATGCGCGCGAGGTGCGCCAGTCGATCACCATCGGGTCGGCGGCGATCGCGAGGAGCAGCCCCGCCAGCATCGTCGTCCGGGGCACGATCGAATCGACGTCGAGGTATTCGGCCGGCGAGTGGTCGTTGCCACCGACCGGGCCCAGCCCGTCGAGGGTCGGGACGCCCATGCCGGCCGTGGTGTTCGCATCGGACGCGCCGCCGGTGGCGGCGTCCCGAACCTCGAAGCCGAGCGCGGCGGCCACGGCCTGGGCGTGCTCGGCGAGACGAGCGCTGTGTTCGAGCTTCTCCATCGGCCACCACCGGGCCATCGTGTCGAACGCGACGGTCGTGCCTTCGATCTCGGTGGCCTCGGCAACCAGGCGGACCTCCGCTTCCGCAGCCTCGAGCGCATCGCGAGTGGTCGCACGCACGTCGACCTCGAGCGTGCAGTGTTCCGGCACCACGTTCGGCCGGGTGCCGCCGCCGATGACGCCGACGTTGACCGTGACCCCGGGCCAGCGGCCGTTGAGCGCGTGGAGATCGGTGACGATCCGGGCCGCCTCGAGGATGGCGCTGCGCCCCTTCTCGGGCTCCACGCCTGCATGCGCCGCGCGACCCTGCACGCGCAGCCGGGTATCGACGATCCCCTTGCGCGACGAGACGATGTCGCCGTTGGCGCGGGCACATTCGAGCACGAGCGCGACGTCGATGTCGGCGGCGATCTGCATGATGTGCGGCGTGGACGTCGGCGAGCCGATCTCCTCATCTGGGTTGGCGACGAAGACGAGCCGCTCGAACGGCAGCCCCCCTCGCTCCCCGATGAGCGCCCTGAGCGCATACAGCCCGGCCAGCAGGCCCGACTTCATGTCCGTCACGCCAGGACCGTGGGCGGCCCCGTCATCGAGCCGGAACGGCCGGAGCGTCGCGGTCCCCGGGTCGAACACGGTGTCAAGATGGCCGATCAGCATCACCCGCGCGCCGCCAGGCTGGCCCGCGAAGGTCGCCACGACGGTATCGCCCAGTCGCCCGGAAGGGTCCGGGCGGTACTCCACGTTCGCGCCAAGATCGGCCAGGAAGTCGCCTGTCCAGCGGCCGACCTCGTTGACGCCCGCCGGCGTATAGCTCCCGCAGTCGATGTTGACGAGACGCTCGAGATCGGCGAGATACCCCGTGACATCGCCGGCGATCGCGGTCCGAAGCGCGTCCAGCTCGGCCGTCGAAGGCGTTCCGGTCAGCGTTGCCGATGCGTCCATGGGCCGCAGTCTACCGACGCGGGCGCTTGGTATCCTGCCCGGACCGTGCGACTGGTCGAGACCCGTCTCCTGGAAGGACCCAATGTCTACCGGCTGGAGCCGGTGGTCAAGCTGGAGTTCGCCGTCGGCAAGCGGCGGACGTTCTACGGCCAGCGTGACCCGGGACGGCACGCGCTTGTCTGGCTCGGGGCGTCGGTGCCGGCGCGCGCATGGCCGGCCGAGATCGGCCTCGTCGTCGCCTGGGTCCGCCGGCTGCGTGCCGAACACGGGGAGGGCCGTGGCGGCGTCGCCGTGCACCGCTCCTCCGATCCCGGCCACTGGATCGTCACGTTTCCGTGGATCGGGGCCGAGCGGGCGCTGACGCTCGCGGAAGCCGCGGTGGCCCTCGCCGGCCGTGACGCTCCGGCCCGGAGGACGGCCGAGCTCACAACCGGGCAGCGGCGAATGCTCGACCGCTGGATGGGACGGCTGGCCGAGGCCCGGACCACGCCGCCAACCTGGATCCGCGACACCGAGCGAACGCTGCCGGTCGTGTCCGTCTCGGGCACGAACGGCAAGAGCACGGTCACCCGCCTGATCACCCACATCCTGCTGCGGGCTGGTCGACGGGTCGGGACGACAACGTCGGACGGTGTGCTCGTCGACGAGCGCATGGTCGAGCCCGGCGACTGGACCGGTCCTGGCGGGGCCCACACAATCCTGAGCCGCCGCGACCTCGACGTGGCTGTGCTGGAGACGGCGCGTGGCGGGATCGTCCTGCGCGGGGTCGGCTACGAGTCGAACGATGCCAGCGTGCTCACCAACGTCTCGTCCGACCACCTCGACCTCCAGGGCATCCACACGCTGCCCGAGCTCGCCGAGGTCAAGGCCACGATCTGTCGAATCACCAAACCGGGCGGCTGGGTCGTGCTCAATGCGGACGATCCGTACGTTGCCGCCGTCGCGCGCCGGGTCCGCGGCAAGGTCGCGTTTTTTACGCTCGGAGGCCGCGGCTCGCGGAACGTCGCCCGCCATCGGGCACATGATGGCCGCGCCTACCTGGTGCACGGCGGGATGCTCGTGGAGGCCAACGGCAAGAACGAGACCGACGTCGTCGAGATCGCGCGGATCCCGCTGACGATCGGCGGACTTGCGACACACAACGTTGCCAACGCGATGGCTGCGGCCGGCGGCGCGCGCGGTCTCGGTGCCACGATCGCGCAGGTCCGCGATGGTCTCGTGGACTTCGCACCGACCGCAGCGCAATCCCCGGGCCGGCTCAACCTGTTTCGCCTGGGCGCGCGCGTGATCGTCGTCGACTTCGCCCACAACGAGGCGGGCGTGTCGGCCGTCCTCGACGTCGCCGAGGGGATCGCGGCCGGCTCGGCGGGTAGGGCTGCCCCGATCACGGCGATCATCGGAACCGCCGGCGACCGTCCGGACGACACGCTCCGCGGTATCGGCCGGATCGCCGCGACCCGCGCCCAGCGGGTGGTCATCAAGGAGACCTTGAAGTACCTGCGGGGCCGCACGGCGCAGTCGGTGGTGGGCGAACTGCTCGCCGGGATCAAGGCCGCGGGCGTCCCAGCGACGGACGTCCCCGTCTACCGATCGGAGACGATCGCCCTGCAAGCGGAGCTCAACGGCTCCGCCGGAGCCGCGGCGAGCGGAGGTCGATCGGATGCCTCGCGCGTCATCGTGTTGATGTGCCACGAGGAACGCGAGGCCGTGTTCGAGCTTCTCGCGCAGCTCGGTGCTCGTCCCGTGGACGTCGCGACTGAGCTCACCGAGCTGATCCCGCGCCTGCAGGCACGTCCGCGACGCCGGTGACGGACTATGTGGCCCCGCGATCCGGGAGCGGGGCAGACGTCGTCCGTGGCCGGTTCGGTCACCGGGCGCCCGAATGAGAGGCGACACGCGCCCGTCGCGCGTGCATGATGGCGGCCAGCCGGATCAGACGGTCCGGCGGCCTTCGTGGAGGAGTCGAGCCGTGGAGATGGCGGTCGGTATTGTGCTCATCGTGATCTCGGCGATCGAGATCGCCTGGATCGTTCGCACGGTGCAGGCAAACATGCCGAACGCCTGACCAGCGCCCTTCTCCCCTGACCAGCGCCCTTCGCCAGAGGCGCCGGGCTCAGCCCTCCGGCGCCTCGAGCTCGCCCGGGTCGGTGAACGCCGTCCCACCACGCGATGCCCCGGCGGCGCTCATTGCCTCGCGATAGACAGAAATGGCGTCGTCGACGCAGCAGACGACGAGATCGCCCGGGACGGCGCGTCGGAGTGCCGTCCGCACGGCAGCCATCTCCTCGAGCACCTTGTCGAAGCGCGTCGCCCGAGCCGCCCCGTCGGCGCGCGCGGTCCGAATCCCCTCGATCACGTTCGCCGCGGTTTCGCCCGGCTGACGGCCCCGCAGGTTCTTGTCCTCGCGGATGATGAGCTCGTCGAAGGCAGTCGCCGCGATCGCGCCGTACTCGCGCTGGTCCTCGTCACGCCGGTCGCCGGGGATCCCGAGCACCCCGATCGCCCGGCCCGTCCGCTTCGCTCCTTTCGGGGCCCCGATCCGCCCGGCCTTGGTCTGCCCCTCGACCATCATCCGGTTGACGAAATCGGCGAGCTGGCGCATCCCGTCGACGTTATGGCAGTAGTCGATGACGACGCGCACGCCGGCGACCTCGAGCAGGTTGAGCCGGCCGGGCGCCTGGAAGAACGACGTCGAGAACGTCCGCAGGCCCTGCCGAATGTCATGGAGATGCGCCCCGGTTGCCCAAGCCGCCGCTGCCGCGGCCAGGGCATTGGCGACGTTCATCCGGGCCCGACCGCCAAACGTCGCCGGAATGAGATGCGTGTAGAGGACGGGCATCGTCCGCGACCCGAGGCGCAGCACGATCAGCTCACCTTCGGTCGACGCCTCCAGGCAGAACGCGGCGCCACCGCGACTCGTGTGCCCGTCGACCCGGTCGAACCCGTCTTCGCCCTTGGCTGTGGCCATGCTGAACAGCACGACCCGGCCCGCGCAGTGACGGCCCATGCGGTAGACGAGCTGGTCGTCGGCGTTGAGGACCGCCGTCCCCGAGCGCGGCACGGCCTCCACGACGACCCCTTTGACGTTCGCCAGCTGGCCGATCGACGTGATCCCGCCAAGGCCAAGATGGTCGCCGGTGACGTTGGTGACAACCGCCACGTCGTTGCGGTCGTAGCCCAGGCCTTCGCGCAGGATGCCGCCCCGGGCGACCTCGAACACGGCGGTGTCGACCGTCGGGTTCTGGAGCACCATCTGGGCGGACTTCGGACCTGACATGTCGCCCTTCCGGATCAGCCGGCCATCGACCACGATGCCGTCCGTCGACGTCATCCCGACGCGCCGGCCCATCAGCTTGAGGATGTGCGCGATCATCCGGACGGTCGTGGTCTTGCCGTTCGTGCCGGTCACCGAGATGATCGGGATCCGGGCGCCAGACCCCGAGGGAAAGAGCAGGTCGATCACCGGGCGCGCGACGAACTGCGGCTCCCCCTCCGTCGGGTGGGTGTGCATGCGGAACCCGGGCGCCGCGTTCACCTCGACGATCGCACCGCCGGTCTCGCGCACGGGCGTGGCGATGTCGGGGCAGACGAAGTCGATGCCGGCCACGTCGAGGCCGACGATCTGGGCCGCCGTCTCCGCGATCTCCACGTTGTCGGGATGCGCCTCGATTGTCCGGTCGATCGAGGTACCGCCGGTCGACATGTTGCCGGTCAGCGCGAGCTTGACCCACGTTCCCGCCGGGGGGACGTCGTCGAGGCCATGGCCCTGCGCCCGGACGAGCTCCTCGGCGGCCCCGTCGACCTTGATCCGGGTCAGGACCTTTTCGTGGCCGATGCCACGCCGCGGGTCCGAATTCGCGATGTCGACGAGCTGGCGGACGGTGTGCTCGCCGTCACCAATGACCGACGCCGGCACGCGTTCGGCGATGGCGGCGACCTTGCCGCCGATCACCAGGCAGCGGTAGTCGTTGCCGGCAACGTATGTCTCCACGATCACGTCGCCCGAGCGGCTCTCGCGGAGCGCGCCCGCGAACCCCGCTCTGACCGCGTCCTCCGAGCGCAGGTCGAGGTGGACGCCGCGCCCGTGGTTGCCGTCGAGTGGCTTGACCACGCACGGGAAGCCAAGACGATGTGCGGCGGCGAGCGCCTCCTCCTCTGTCGTGACGACCTGGGCCCGCGGAACCGGCAGCCCGGCCGAGTCGAGCAGCTGGTTGGTCAGGCTCTTGTCCGATGCGACGTCGACCCCGATCGCCGACGTCAGCGAGGTCATGGTCGCGCGGATCCGCTTCTGATGGAGCCCGTGGCCGAACTGCACGAGCGAATGACGGTCGAGTCGGATGAACGGGATGTCGCGGCTGACGGCTTCGTCGATGAGCGCCTGCGTCGACGGCCCAAAGGCCTGCCGCTCGGCGATCCGGATCAGTCGCTCGAGCTCGGGCGCGAAGTCGAAGAAGACCTCTGGATCGTCGGGCGCGACGAGGTGGTTGACAAGCCGGACGGCCATCTTGCCCGCTTCCAGACCGACCTGCTCCTCCTTGTACTCGAAGATGCAGTTGTACTGGCCGACCGGCCCGGCCCCGCGCGTCTTGCCATGCCGCACCTCGGTGCCGGCGAGGATCTGGAACTCCAGGGCGATGTGCTCGGCCACGTGACCGGCCCAGGTTCCTTCGCGGAGCCGGGTGATGAACCCCCCGCGACGGCCCAGCGAGCAGGCGTGGTCCTCGAGCGTCGGGAGCAGCGCAATCAGTGCATCGTTGAAGCCCGGGATCTTGTCCGAGGGGAAGTGCTCGAGCACGCCAAGGTCGACGAGCATCCGGACGACCGGCTCGCGTGCCCAGTAGTTCGGCCCGCGGAGCACCCGCGTCTCGAGGATCCGGAGCGTCGGCAACGGCCCGGCCGGCGTGTCAGCCGCGGGTGGAGATGCACTCCGAGGAGTGCGGGCGGCGGGTGCAGTCTGGGCCACGTGACTCCTCCTGTGCGGCGACGTCGCCGACGTGCTAGCTCGACGCGGCCTCGCCGCCCGGGAGTGCGTGGAGGCTTGGCGTTGCGACCCGCTCACGCCGGCGGAGGTCGAAGCGGTAGCCGGCCGGGAACGAGTGGAGCACGACGCCGCTGATCATGAGCGGTCGATGACCGTGGATCTCCCACGCATCGGTCTCGGATTGCGAACCGTCGACGACTGTGATGGAACCGCGACCGATGACCTCCATGATGTGATCGGGTCCGACCACGCCGGCGGTATCCTCGTCCACGCCCAGCCCCAGGAGGCTCGGGTTCTGGGCGATCAGGCTGAGCAGTCGCCCAAGCCGGTTCCGCTGCTGAAAGTGCTGGTCGACGATCACGCCCGGCAGCACGCCAAGCCCGGCGGAGATCTGGGCCATGCGGTGCTTGGGCGTCGCCCCGGAGGCCCCGAATGCGATCATGTGGCT
>JBKKCW010000274.1:0-3394 GCA_046712485.1 Candidatus Limnocylindrales bacterium | reverse complement strand
TTGCCGGACTGCTCGGGCTGACCCTCGTGGGCTCGCGCGAGATCGCGGACACGACGGCGGATCCGATGGCGGTCTCGGCGGCGCTGCTCGTCCTGGCCACGATCGGCGTCGTCCTCTCCGTCGTGCGCGGGTTCCGCGTCCATGACCCGTTCCTCGACCCACGCCTGTTCCGAAGCGTCTCGTTCGGCTCGGCCGCGCTTGTCTCGCTGCTCACCGGCTACGGTTTCGCGACCGCGATCATCGGTGGCGCCGTGTTCGTGGACAGGGTCATCTACGGCGGGCCCGACGAGCAGCGGATCGCCCTCGGGGCACTGGCCGGCTCGACCGCTCTCGGAGCGCTCGTGTCCGGGTTCGCGGTACGGGTGATCTCGTTGCGCGTCATGACGCTCATCGGCCTCGCCCTGAGCATCGGTGGGCTCGTCGCGATGGCGGCCTGGAACGCCACGACCCCGATCGAGACGGTGGCCATCGCCCTCGGCCTCTTCGGGTTCGGGTTCGGGCTCACGGTCACCCCGCGCTCGATGGCGGCGGTGGAAGCGGCCGGCAATCGGGCGTTCGGCGTCGCATCGTCTGTTGTGACTGTCGCGCGAATGATCGGCATGGCCGTCGGGTTGGCCATCCTCACCGCCTATGGCTCCACGACGATCGATCGGCTCGCCGACGAGATCTACGCGACGCCCGATTCGTACCGCCAGTTCATCCCGCCGGAGCTGCGGGATCGACCGCTTCGCGATCCGTTCGTCGTCCAGGCACTCGAGGAATGGGCGTCGCGCGAAGCCGCCTCGATCATGGTCGGCCTCTTCGTCGTTGCCGCCGTGGTCACCGCAGCCGCAGCCGTGCCCTCGTTCGCGCTCGGTGGCCCGGGGCCGTCACGGGCGCGTATGCTGGGCCGCGGTCCGGCCCAGACCGACGTGAGCCACGCGATCGGTGCGACCGGGCCCAGCGCAGGCAGAGGACGTGACGCCGATGGGCTCGAGCCACCCGAAGCCGGACTTGCCCTCTGAGCCGTCCCACGGCCGATCGAGCGCAGCTGTGGTTCGCCGCGGCGCCGCCGCGCGAACCGGCGTGCCGGGCGCCATCCGGGTGGTCGCCATCGTCGACGGGGAGCTCCGTGAAAGCGTCGGCGATGCCGCCCTGACCGAGCTACCGCAACTCCTGGCGGACCCGGATTCGAGCATCTGGGTGGATCTCACCTCGCCGACCCATGACCTTGCGCTGCGAGTCGGGAGCGCGCTGGACCTGCACCCGCTCATCGTCGAGGACGTCCTCGAGGGCAACCAGCGCGCCAAGATCGAGGCCACAGACAGCCTCATCCACATCGTGCTGTTCAATCTCGCGTACGGCGAGCAGGTGATCGCCTCCGAGCTCGACTTCGTCCTCGCGCCGCGGTTCCTGTTGAGCGTGCACGATTCCGCCTGGGATCCGCGGACCACCAACCATCTCCGGTCCGGCGTTGCCGCCGTCCTGCGTCATGGGCCCGATCATCTCCTGTGGGCCCTGGCCGACGACGTCGTCGACAGCTACTTTCCCTTCGCCGATCGACTCGGCGACGCGATCGACGATGTCCAGGATGCGGTCGTCCGGACGGCGAGCAGCGAGACCGTCGAGCGGATCTTCCTCCTCAAGCGCGAGCTGATCGCTGTGCGCCGCGCGATCAGCCCGGTTCGCGAAGTGTTCAACCAGCTGACCAACCGCGAGACAGGCATGATCGATGACGAGGAGATCATCTACTTTCGGGACATCTACGACCACATCATCCGCCTGACCGACGAGCTCGACAACCACCGCGAGCTCGCCGCCGCAACGCTCGACGTCTACCTCACCCAGGTCAACAACAACCTGTCGGTGATCATGAAGCGACTCACCGGCGTGACCTTCATCGTCGCGGGCATCGGGGCCGTGGGCGGGATCTTCGGGATGAGCCAGGCGACGCCTGCGCTCGCGGGCCAGGAGGGGTTCGGATTCTGGTTGATCGCGGCGGTCACCATCGTGGCGGCCGGATTGGCGGCGTACATGCTGCGCAAGATCGACTGGATCTAACCGGTCCGCTCCCGCCTGAGCGCCCGCGCCAGGAAGGAAAGCAATCGAGCGGCCTCGAATGGCGTCGCGAGCGTCGTGTCGGCGGCCGCTCGGACGTCGTCGGGCATGCCCTGTGGACCGATGACGGCCACGGCGAGCGCGTCGAGCTGTCCGGCCGCTCGCGCGGCGCGCAGGACGGCAAAGGCGTCCGCGTCGCTGCTGTCGTCGCCGAACGCGACGACGGAGGCGGGACGCAGATCGGTCAGGAGGCGGTCGAGCGCCTCGCGTTTCCCACCGGCGCTTCGCGGCCGCAGATCCACGACGGCTCTACCGCGGTAGTGGGCGAGCTCGTGCGCGGGCAGCTCCCGGTTCACCGTCTCGATTGCCGCTTCCACGGCCGCCCTCGCGGCGACCCGGTCCTCGGCCTGGCGGACATGGAACGCGACGGAGGGGCCTTTGCGTTCGACGAACAGCCAGGGTGGTCTCCCGAGGAGCTCCGGCACTCGCGTCGCGAGCAGCGCCGCTGGCTCGCGCGAACGCTCGTGGTCCGCCTGGTACTCCGTCGCCAGTTGCTCGGCTCGTCCGCCGCGGCGATACGTGCCGGACTGCAGGCCATGATCGCCGAGATAGCGAATGCCGCCCACCCTGACCCGCGACGCGGCGTCGGACACGGTCCGACCGGTAAGGACCGCGACCGCCAGCCGATCGGGATGGCGCACGGCAAGGCCCGCCAGGGCACGCAGCGACGTTCGCGCCAGGGGCACGATCCTTGTCGCTGCCGGGTCGCGCGAGCCCTCGGCAAGGGTGCCGTCGAAATCGGACACGACCAGCAGCCGGCCGGGGTTGGCGATCAGGCGGGCCAGCGCTGGTCGGGCCGCCCGGGCGGTCGTCAAGGTTTGACGTCCACCCCGGGCATGATCGCTTCGAGGCCAGCGGCCATCACGTCAGGGCCGATCCCGCCTGCCGCCCCGTCGCGAACGATCCCCTCGGCATCGATCCAGAAATGGACCGGCAGCGCGATGGCGTCCCAGGCCTCGGCGACCCGCCCGTCGGAATCGAGCCCGAGCGGAAAGGTAGCTCCCAGCTGCTGCGCGAAGGCCGCCACGGTGCCCTCCTCTTCCTCGACGTCGATGGCCAGGATCACCAACCCGTCATCGGCATGGGTGGCGGCGTAGCCGTTCATCAGCGGAAACTCGTCCTGGCACGGCGGACACCAGGTCGCCATGAAGTTCACCCATACTGGTTTGCCGCGCAGCGTCGTGAGATCGATCATGCCACCGCCCACCTGCGGCACCACGAGCGGCGGCGCCGGCTCACCCACATGGAACGCGGACTGGGGCGGGTCTGTCACGAGCGGCGATGCGCTCGCCTCGGT
>JBKKCW010000273.1:0-8069 GCA_046712485.1 Candidatus Limnocylindrales bacterium | reverse complement strand
AGGTCCCGCTGAACCCGGAGGCGTGGCGGCCCCGGTCGCGCACGCGGCGATGAGGCTGGCGACGAACGCCAGAGTGATCGGCTGGAGGCCGCGAACGCGATCCATGGTCAGCCCGCGGCTCCGATCCCCACGGCGCTTCCAAACTCCACGGCGCTCCCCCCGGATCCTGCCCCCGCCGCCGCGGTCATCTGGATGAGTCCGTCGAGCAGCACGCTGGCAACCGGGCCGGACTCCGGGGCCACCCGCAGCGTCGTGACCGTCAGCCACCCGTCACCCTGCGGGAAGGTCCAGATGAGGGAGGCCGGAGCATGGACCCAGCCGCTGAACATCCCGGCGGATACCTCATTCCGGTGTGCTCCGGGGTCAAAGCCGGTGAGCACAAGGTCGGGAAGGACTTCCTCGTAGGCGAACCCGAGCGGGTTCCCCGGCGGAAGGCCCGGCATCGCGTCGTGATCGATCCAGCTCCAGCTCGTGACCCAGTCTCCATCCCAGGGGCTCCGACCGCCGGGCCAGTCTGGGTGTCGCAGCCAGCGTGGGTGGATGCCGATCGGGCGGGCGAGGGCGAGGTCACGGGCAATCGCGTCGCGGCTCCGGACCAGCAGCAGGGCGCGCGCCCCGTCGTTGACCGACTCGAGCAGGCTCTGCCCGAGCTCGGTCGTCACGATCACCGACGCATCGTCCGGGGCCACGGTGCGGTGGCCAAGGTCGAGAACGCGGCGCCGGAGTGGATAGAGCCCACCGGGGTCGTCGATGGCGACGTCCAGGCGGGCGGCCGGGCCAGAATCCGGGATGAGAGCCAGCCGGTAGGCGTTCCGTGCCCGCTCGCGGCCGTGATCGTCCGTTACCCGAAGGTGGAGCATGGCCTCCGAAGCGCTCGTGATTCGCGGAATGACGACGTCGAGGCGACCGACGGTTGCTGCTCCGGCGTCCGGCCAATCGTCGAGTTCCGCGCTCGAGACCGGACCAGCAGCCCGATCGAGCTCGAGCCACCACGACAGGGTTCCGCCAGTCGATCTGCCGCCGTATGACGACAACGTCACGTCGGCCGTGAGTCGTTCGCCCCCACGGACGTCGCGTCGTCCCAGGTCGGCGACGACCGTGTCCGGTGCGTTGATGGCGGCCAGCTCGTGGTGGAACACCTTCGGTCCACGACGATCGTCGAGGACGCCATTGGCCTCCCAGTTCCCGTCGCAGAGCTCTGTCACGACGTACCCCTGGATGGAATCATGACGGCGCAGGTCGCCCATCTCGTATTGCAGGGTCTCGAACTGATGCCGCTGGGTCGCCTCGGCCATGTCCCCGAGTGTCGGCCAAATGCGATCGAGCCCGAAATCGAGGAATCGATCGGTCCAGCCTTCCGGACGGAACTGGCCCCGGCCCGTCCTGAACCACCATGGCGGGCCGCCGGTGCCAAGGCGTTCGGGGTTCGGCAACCCCCACGACCCGAATTCGCTCAGGACGAGCGGTTCGTCGCCGGCGGAGCTCGCGTCCCCGAACGGGCTCCACAGCCACGGTGGGCGGTGGGAGAAATCGTCGATCCGTTCGCGCCAGCGGCGAGTGTGATCTGGCGCGCCGTAGTAGACGTGGAAGTCCGCCAGGTCGGTCCGGACGTGGAAGTTGGGTGTGCTGCTCGTCTCGCACGCTGAGTTATCGACGACGAGCCTCGTCGGGTCGAGCTCCTTGAGCCAGTCATACGTCGCCCGGAGCCAGAGCCGATCCCGGGACTCCTCGCGCACGCGGGTACCCCAGTCCTCGTTGATGATCGTCCAGGCCACGATGGATGGGTGGTTGCCCAGGCTCCGGACCATGTCGCGCAGGGTCTGACGCCCGCGCTCCGCCGCTCGAGTCCCGAAGCGGAGCCAGTTCGGGAGCTCGCACCAGACGAGGAGACCCGCTTCGTCAGCTGCATCCAGGTAGGCCGGGTCCGGCACCTTGATGTGGCAGCGCAGCAGGTTGAAGCCCATCTCGCGAACGAGGCGCATCTGCCGGTGGAGGAAGTCGCGGGATGGGGGACCGGAGATCGTGTCCGGATAGAGATCCTGGTCGAGGACCCCCAGGAGGTAGATCGGACGCCCGTTGAGGAGGATCCGACCGCCCTCCGTCCGGATCTCGCGCATGCCGAAGCGGGTCGTGACCTCGTCGAGGATCGTGCCGTCGGCGGCCAGCAGCCGTGCACGGGCCCGGTAGAGGCGTGGAAGGCCGACGTCCCAGAGCTGGACGTCGGTGAGGCTCAGCGGACACTCGCCTCGAGCAGATCCGTTCGCCAAGGCGACCTCCTCCGCGGAGGCCACCGCACCGTCCGGGTCCACGACATCGAAGCGGATGCGCCCATTCGGGAGCTCCGGTTCCCCCGCGCTGTCGAGGGACCAGCCCAGCACGACGCGGCTCCCCGGAACGTCGGGACGAGCCTGGAGGGCTCCGAGGGCGAGCGCCGGGCGACGTTCGATGGACACGGATTGCCAGATCCCGCTCTGGCTCGAGTACCAGGTCTGCTTTCCATGCGGGATCTCACCAAGAGACGGGACTTCGTCGTTTGCCAGTTCGGCGAGGGCCCTGTCGAAGGGGGCGAGATCAGCCTCTGGAAACACGGGATAGTCCGTGATGATGTTGACCGGGTTGGTCACCCGAACGGCGATGTCGTTTTGCGGCCCGGCCTGGAGGGCCGACCCAGCTTCGACTTCGAACGGCGTATAGCCACCTTCATGGGCGCCCACGTGCTGCCCGTTGACGTACACGTCGCAGGCGTACATCACGGCACCGAATCGAAGGATCACACGCCCACCAACCCAGTCTTCGGGAACCTCGAACGCCCGGCGGTACCAGGCGGTGACGATCCCGTACGGCTCGTCGATCTGGGCTTCCCAGCAGCCCGGCACCTGGATCGGTTCCCCGGCCGGCAGCGCCTCCACGCGGTACGCACGTCGTGGATCGCGCACGAAGGTCCACTCCCCGTCGAGGGAGAAGGACGCCCGGGCTCGGGGCATCAGCCCTTGATGCCCGACGAGGCGACGCTCTGGACGATGTACCGCTGGAGGATCACATAGAGGATCAGCACGGGTACCGCTGCGACAACGGCCCCCGCCATCACCAGCCCCGGATCGCCGGTGAACTGGCGCTGGAGCGACTTGAGACCGGGCGGGAGGGTGCAGTTCTCCTGGCAGATGATCAACGGCCAGAGGTAGTCGTTCCAGAACGCCAGGAAGGTGATCACCGCGAGCGTGGCGAGAGCCGGCCCGGCCAATGGCAACGCGATCGAGCGGAAGGTCCGCAACCGGTTCGCGCCATCGACGTACGCGGCCTCCTCCAGCTCGAGCGGAAGCCCAAGGAAGAACTGGCGCATGAAGAAGAGTCCGAAGACGCCGGCCAGGCCTGGCAGCATCAAGGCGGGGAGGGTGTCGTAGAGACCCAGCGCGCCGATGATCTTGACCTGGGGGACCAGGAACATGACGCCCGGCAGCAGCAGCGTCACGATCAGGATGCTGAACAGCGCGCCCTTGAACGGGAAGTCGATCCGCGCAAAGGCATAGGCCGACAGGGAGGTCAGGATCAGCACGAGTGCCGTCCCGACCGTCGACACGATCGCGCTGTTGGTGAACCACGTGAAGAACTCGGCGTTGCCGCCAAAGAGTGCCTCGTAGTTCTCGAGACCGGGGTTCGCCGGGATGAAGCCCGTGTCCGTGAAGACCTCGGCCTGGAACTTGAGGGACGCGGACAGGACGAGGACGAGCGGCAGGATGAAGAACAGCGCGATTGCGACGAGAAGGACGTAGAGCCCGATCTTGCTCCCGACGCCGCTCCGGCGTCGGCCGACAACCGTGATCTCGGACGCCTGGTCGCGGGCGAGACCCTGTTCGAGGGCGCTTGTCATGGCATCTCCTCCTACGACCGTTCCGAGCTGAACAGCCGGAAGTTGATGACGCTCACGATGATCATCATCGCGGCGACGATGAGGGCCATCGCTGCCGCAAAGCTCAGCTCACGCCGACCCTCGAAGCCGGTCTGGTAGATGTGGAGGAGAACTGGCGCCGTCTCACCGCCGAGTGCGCTCGGGGGACCACCGCCCGTGATGATCTGTGGCTGCCCGACGAGCTGGAAGGACGCGAGGACCTGGAGCGTCACGACGAGCAGCAGGATCGGGCGGAGGCTTGGCAGGGTGATCGATCGGAACTGCTGCCAGCGATTGGCGCCGTCCACCGACGCCGCCTCGTACAGGTCGGCGGAGATCGCCTGCATGCCCGCCAAAAAGATGATCGTGTTGAAGCCGATCGTCCACCACAACGTGGCGATGTTGATGGTGAGCCAGGCCCATGGGTTTGATGCCAGGAAGTTCGGGCTCCCCCCGAAGATGGCCTCGAGCGTCAACGGGATGAACCCGGCGTTGCTGTTGAACAACCACCACCAGGTGAGCCCGACGACGGCCACCGACAACGTCCAGGGGACAAAGTAGATCGCCCGAAAGATGTT
Organism: Candidatus Limnocylindrales bacterium; assembly: GCA_046712485.1. Lineage (GTDB taxonomy): Bacteria > Chloroflexota > Limnocylindria > Limnocylindrales > CSP1-4 > SPCO01. Next base: position 3,605 of record JBKKCW010000273.1, on the reverse strand, counting down.
GCGACCGCGGATCCGCTGGTTGAGCAGGGACGCCAGCAGCAAACCGATCCCGACGAGCATCGGGACGCTCATCAGCACGAACAGGAACGTGTTCTTGACCGTGTTCCAGAAGCGCGGGAAGTGGATGCTCGCTGGATCGAGCACCTTCAGGAACTGATTGGCTCCCACGAAAGGACCATCCCGCAGGGAAGACGAGTCGTGGACGCTGATCCAGATTCCGAGGAAGAACGGGTACAGAATGAAGATCGTGAAGATGGCGAAGTGCGGCGCGATGAACAGATAGGGCGTGAGCCGGTTCTCGCCGATCCGCCGGCGGACGTCCTTGCGGGTTGAGCGGCCGATCAGGCCCCCGCCCTGGCCCTTCTTCCCTGGGAGGGCCCCCGCGGTCTGTGCGGTCATCGCATCACTCCAGCCCTAAGAGGAATGGTGGCGACCCGCGACGGTCGAGGCCGCCGCGGGTCGCATGGACTGCCGGGGTCAGAAGCCGTACTTGGCCTTGTTCTCCTTCAGGATCTGAGAGTTGAAGGTTGCCGCGGCATCGAGCGCCTGCTTGGGGTCGGTGCCGTTGACGGCGAATGTGGCTGCCTCCCCGGCGCCATTGGCGACGAACAAGAGGTCGCCACCGCCCGGGATGGTCGGGAGGAACTTCACTGACTCTGCAAGAGGGGCGACCTTCGCGATGAGCGGCAGCAGACCCTCACCGGACGCGTCCTTGAATTCCGACATCTCGCGGACCTCGTTGCGGGCCGGGATCTGGCCGGCTGCGCCCCAATCGAGGGAGTTCCGTGAGAACCAGTCAATGAAGTAGTAGGCGCCCTGGCGGAGGTCGCCTTCAGCCGCCGACGTGACGGCCAGGTTGTGGGAACCGCCCCAAGTGCCTTCCCCGAAGATCGCGGGGATGGGAGCGACGCCCAGATCGGCGCCGAGGGCGTCGTTGTAGCGGGTCGTCTCCCAGATGCCGGACATGACCATGGCGTTCTTGCCCTGCTGGAAGGCATTGATCTCGGCGTCGCTCTCCACCTTGGGCACGCCCAGATCGTCAACGAGGTGCTTGAGATACGCAGCGGCGTCGACGCCGGCCTGGCTGTTGAATGTCGCTTCCGTGAAGTCCGCGTTGGTCCACTCGCCGCCGCCCTGGTAGAAGAGAGCCGCAAACTGGATGCCAACGAGGAAGTTCGCGCCCGGTCCGCTGGCCACCATCTGGTAGCCGTCGGCGTCGGTCTTGTCCTGGATCGCCTTGATCGCGGCTTCGAACTCCTCACGGTTGGCCGGCGCCTTCTCCGGATCGAGGCCGGCATCCGCGAACAGCTTCTTGTTGTAGTAGAAGTTCATTGTGTGCGTGTCGATCGGGATGCCGACCCGCTGACCCTTCCACTGGCCGGCGTTCCAGATCGCCTCGGGGAAGTCGGTGCTGTCGAGACCAGCCTGCGTCGCCAGGTCGTCGATCGGTGTGACGATGCCATTCTCGTTCAGCAGCGGGAGCGCGTCGTAGCCGGCCGCGATGACGTGCGGAAGCTGGTTTGCCGATGCTGCAGCTTCGAGCTTGGCGATGTACTCCGCGCCGACCTGCGTCTCGACGGTCACCTGGACGTTCGGCGTCTCGGCGTTGAAAGCGTCGACGATCTGGGTGAAGAACCCGCCGTCCGGTCCCGTGAACGGGTTCCAGACGACGAGATCGACCTTGGTCGCAGGCGGCTGCAGACCTTCGGCCGGCGCGCTGGCGTCTGCCGAAGCGGCCGGTGAGGCGGCCTCGCTGGCGGCGGGCGCGGTGGTGGCGCCGACTGATGGCGACGTTGTCGCGCCGCTGCTGCACGCCGCGGCCATGATCGCTACTGCCGACGCCAGAACGGCGAGGCGATGCAATGGGGCCGGGCGAGCATGACCCGACGGCTGTCGGATCCCCTCGATCTCACTGTTGTTCACGTGATCTCCTCCTGCGAAGCGCCGCGGATGCGACGCACAGCTGTCGCGATGCCCGACCACGAGGAGCCGTCCGCAGACCGTCCAGCCGCTGGTGGAAAGGGCCTCGCCTTGGCAGCTCACCCGGGGTCCTGGAATGCGGCCCTGTATCGACACAGCTTTGCCCGGAGTGATACGGCACAACATAGCACCGCTGGTCAATAGCCCCCGGTGATGCGCATTGTGCCCCCTTGCATCGCCGCGCTATGGTGTGGCCTGTGAACGACACAGCTCAACCTGCTTTGCTCTAGCGAAGCGATGCCCCGCCCAGTCGCGCGCAAGAGCCTCCATATCGATGCCCCCGAGGACATCCTTGCCCTCGAGACACTCAAGGCACTCGGCAACGAAACGAGGATGGCGATCCTGCGCTATCTCGGGGATCGAGTCGTCCCGGTCAACCAGATTGCCCAGGACTTGGGCCTGCCGCCGTCGACCGCGACCATGCACATCCTGGTGCTGGAGCGGGTGGGGTTGCTCCACACCGAGATGAAGCCAGCCAGCCGTGGTCTGCAAAAGGTCTGCGCACGCACCTACGACGAGCTCGTCATCGATCTACCGCGGGGCGAGCACCACACCCGGGAAGCGATCGAGCACACCATGCCGATCGGTGGGTTCTCCGACTTCCAGGTCGAGCCGACCTGCGGCCTGGCCGGCACCGATGGCCTGATCGGCTATCTCGACGATCCGAACTCGTTCTATGAGCCGGAGCACGTTCGGGCCCAGCTGCTGTGGTTCCGCGCTGGGTACGTGGAATACCGCTTTCCGAACCGGGTGCCGCCGGGCGCCAACGTCCTCTCTCTCCAGCTCACCGCGGAGGTTTGCAGCGAGGCACCGCTCCACGACCCCGACTGGCCGAGCGACATCAGCGTCTGGGTCAACGGCGTCCACCTCGGCGAGTGGACCTGTCCCACCGACTTTGGAGGTGTCCGGGGCCGCCTGACCCCGAGCTGGTGGGAGGAAAAGGATTCCCAGTTCGGGGTCCTCAAGCGCTGGCGGGTAACGGCCGCTGGAACATCGATCGACGGTCTCGATCTGTCGACCGTCGACGTCTCGGACCTTGGCCTTCGACGATCGGAGCCGATCACCGTCCGGATCGGGGTGCGGCCGGACGCCCAGAACGTCGGGGGACTCAACCTCTTTGGCCGCGAGTTCGGGAACTACCCGCAGGACCTCGGGCTTCGTCTCGAATACGACCTTGCGAGCGGGCCGACCGGCGAGACCGCCGCGGGTCCCGAGCGTGAACTCGCGGGGGCGATCCCCGCACCAGCTCTGAGCAGCCACAGGTAGGAGGAAGCGATGACGATGCGAACCACGACGCGGACCGGGCGACGCCACCCTTGGCGTCGGCGCTTCGTTCTGATGACGATGACCCTGGCGCTGCTGTTGCCGGCCGCGGCGGTCTCGGCGGGTGGCGCGGGCACGTACCGGAATCCGCTGCTGCCCGTGGTGCCCGGCGACGGCGTCGTCGAGAGCTGCGCCGATCCGACGGTCATCCGGGGCCAGGAGGGCGAGGGTCGCTGGTACATGTATTGCACGACCGACCCCCTCAACGACGAGGATCGCGTGGCCGGCGGCGGGTTCAATTTCCGCCTCATCCCGATGCTGTCGTCGGTCGACCTCGTCAACTGGACCTACGAGGGCGACGC
>JBKKCW010000272.1:0-17573 GCA_046712485.1 Candidatus Limnocylindrales bacterium | reverse complement strand
GCATAGATCAGGGCGTCGAGACCGCGGGCGATGAATGGGTCGTAGACGGAGCCGATCGGCACGAGTCGCTCGCCGAACAGCTCGCCGGTCAGCCCGAACTGACTGAGCCACATGAACAGATTCATCTCGCTGATCCCAAGTTCGATGTGCCGGCCGCTCGGGCCCAGCGTCCAGTCGAGCGGGCGTTTTGCCTCGGTCGTTTCAGGCGGGCCGATCGACGCGAAGACACCGACGCGATTGATCCAACCACCGAGGTTCGTGGACACGGCCACGTCCGGTGCCGCCGTCACGAGTCGCGGGCCGATCGAGGCGTCGCGTGCGAGGGTTGCCAGCGTGTCGCCAAAGGTCTGTTGGGTGCTGGTACGGGCCGGGATCCGGACACTCGGGTCCGCGTAGGTCGGCATCACCGCGGGCACGATCGCCCTGGCCGGAGCGCCGAACCCCAGCTCCCGTCGGCGGCGGCGGCACAGGCGGTCCTCCTGGGTGTCGGCGGCAAATGCAGCCCACGGATCGTCAGGATCGGCGCCCAAGAGTCCGCTCAGCGCCTCGATCTGTTCGGCGCGCAGGAGCGCCGAGTGGTTCACGCCGTCGCCCGCGAACGGCAGCCGCCAGCCCTTGATCGTGTAGGCGAACAGCACCGTGGGACGGCTCGTTTCGCGGTCCGCCTCTCGGAGCGCCCGCTCGAGCGACTCCTGATCGTGACCGCCGAGATCGGCGAGCAGACTCGGGAGCTCGTCGTCGGGCACGTCGGTGACGACGCGCTTGAGCGCATCACGGTGAGCGGAAGAGGCGCCTTCGATCAGGCGCAGCCGGGCGTCGTCGCCCGCGCGGCGGATCAGGACCTGGTACTCCTCGTTGTCCATGTCGTCGATCCGTTCGCGCAGCGCCTCGCCATCGGGCAGGGCGAAGCGGGCCCGGAGCCGCCGGCCGTATTTGGCCTCGATGGCGTGCCATCCGGCCGCCGCGAACATCGCCTCCACGCGTCGGATCCGGATGCCGGGAACGACGCGATCGAGGCTCTGGCGGTTGAGGTCGACAATCATCGTCATGTTCCCGAGGTCGCCGAGGCCCTCTTCGAGGATGGCCTCCCAGACGTTGCCCTCGTCCAGCTCGGCGTCGCCGACCAATGCCACGAACCGGCGGTCCGGCCGGCTCGCCACCGCGTCGCGGAAGTGGAGACGCACGTAGCGGTCGGCCAACGCGGCAAACATCGGCGCCACCGCGCCGAGACCGACCGATCCCGTCGAGAAGTCGACGGGGTCCGGGTCCTTCGTCCGCGATGGGTATGACTGCAGCCCGCCGAACTCGCGGAGCCGCAACAGCATCGATTGGTCGAGGTTGCCGAGCAGGTACTGGATCGCGTGGTAGGCCGGCGAAGCGTGCGGCTTGACCGCCACGAGGTCGCCCTCGCGGAGCCAGCGGAAGTAGAGCACGGTCAGGATCGATACGACCGACGCGCTGGACGCCTGGTGGCCGCCGACCTTGATCCCGTCGCGGTTGGGCCGGACGTTGTTGGCCTCGTGGATCATCCGGATCGCGAGCCACAAAACGCGGCGCGCGACGGCGTCGAGCGCCTGCTCGTCCGTGCGGGGCGACATCCGGCGAGGTGCGGGTTCGGCAACGGCCACCGGTACGGTCCACTCCTGTCAGCGGCGGGCAGACGTCCCGGTGGATCGTCCGGTAATTCGGGACAGCAGTCCCGAAATTCTGCTACCATACTGTGCCATGAGCGGGTCAGGCGGGTCAATGGCGGAAGTCCCTGCGGCGGCGGTCGTCAACGGGCCCATGGCTCGATGGGTCCGCGTCCTCGAGGCGTTCGCACGGCAGGGCGAATGGGGCGTCCGCGATCTGGCCCGCTCGAGCGGGATACCGCGCAGCGCGACCCATCGAATCCTGCACGACATGGCCGGGCTGGGCCTCCTCGCGAAGACCGACGAGCCGGGGCGGTTCCGCGTTGGTCCGGACCTTGCCCGCATCGGCAGCGGCGTAGCCGAGCACCTCGAGGTCCAACGGGTCGCTCGCTCGATCCTCGAGGCGACGGCGGCCAGGGTCGGCGAGACGATCGTGCTCGCGGTCTATGACCCGGAGCGGCGGCGGTTCTCGGCTGTCGATGCGGTCGAGACGAACCACCCGATCCGGTACATCTGGGAATCGCTCAGGGAATGGAGCGAGCTCCACCTCGGGTCCTCCGGCAAGGGTATCCTCGCCTTCCTCCCGGAGGCGGAGCAGAACGCGATCGTCGATCGGCTTCCCGATCCGATTCCGGGGCGCCACGGGCTGTCCCGGGCACGCCTCCGACGGGAGCTGGGCGCGGCGCGACGGCGCGGGTACGTCGTCAGCCACGGCGAGCGGTACGAGGGCGCGGTCGGGGTCTCCGCGCCCATTCGCGATGCCCGGGGCCGGATCGCGGGAGACCTGATTGCCACCTGGCCGGACAACCGGACGAGCGAATCGAAGGAGACGAGTGCCGGGGCCGTGGTGCGAGCTGCCGCCGATGAGGTTTCCCGCCGGCTGGGGTGGAACGGAGTGATCGCGCTCGACACGTCGGGCCGGCCATGAGCGAACAGATCAGGATCGGGATCGTCGGGGCGGGCAAGATCGTCCGGGCGGAGCACATTCCCAGGTTCCGGGAGATCCGTGCCGTGGATCTCGTGGCCGTCGCGAATCGAACGCCCGAATCGTCGGAGCAAGCTGCCGTCGAACTCGGGATCGAGCGATCGATCGGCGATTGGCACGCGCTCGTGGCCGATCCCGGGATCGATGCCGTTCTCGTGGGTGCATGGCCCTACCTCCACGCGCCGGTCACGGTTGCGGCGCTCGATGCCGGCAAACATGTCCTGACAGAGGCGCGCATGGCGGCGACCGGTGCCGAGGCACGGGCGATGTTCTCGTCGTCGCGCTCGCACCCGGAGCTGGTCGCGATGGTCGTCCCGGCTTCCTTCTCGCTGTGGGCTGACGCAACGATCCAGCGCATGCTCCGGGAGGGAGCGATCGGCCGGGTCCGGCACGCGCGCGTCACCTGGCAGTCTGCCGGCCCGGATCAGCCAGGCGAGGGCTGGCGCTGGCAACGGCGCTTCAGCGGCGAGAACGTGATGGCCCTCGGGATCGTCTATGAGGCGATGGCTCGATGGCTCGGGCCGGCGAACGCCGTGACGGCCGTGAGCCGGATCGGCGAACCGCCCGCTCACGCCGCGAGCAACCTGGAGGTCGTGGTCGACGTGGCGGACCATGTCCTGGCCATCCTCGACTTTCCCGACGAGGTGACGGCGACCATCGAGATGTCCGCTCGGACCCAGCCGCTGGCCTCGAATGCCGCGGTCTTCTACGGGACTGACGGAACCATCGAGGTCGATTTCACTGCGCAACAGATCCGCCACGCGCCGGCTGGCGCCGATTGGGCGCCGGTCGAGATCCGCGGCGAAGATCGGGCGGAATGGACGGCCGAGCGCGATTTCATCGCGTCCATCCGTGAGGGGCGGCCCGTGACGCTGACCGACTTTGCGACCGGTGCCCATTACATGTCGGTCGTCGAAGCCATCGACCGGTCAGCCGCCCGTGGCAGCCGCGAGCTCGTGCACCCCATCACGTGACAGGCAACGAATGACGACGATCCTCGACTTCGCTCGCTCGACGATGACCTTCCGGATCGACATCGACAAGGTCCCGCCAAGGACGTTGAGCCACCGACCGCCCTACCCGATGAACAACGCCCGGGTTGTCCTCGACGGCCGCTGCCGGATCACGGAGCTGGCCAGTGGTCGCACCATCACGATCGTGCATGGGGCGAGCTGCAAGACCGAACGTGTCGGCGCCGTCGCGGACCTCTGGCTCGACCCGAACGGAGACTTCATCCCCATCTTCTCGGACGACGAGTTCATGCACATCAAGACATTCGCGCGCGCCGGGATGGCTGCCAAGGTCGAGCCGCCGGGGTCCGGCGAGCAACCGGACCGGCTCCGCGTCCCGATCGAGGGGACCTTCGAGCGGGTCCATCTCGACCTCGTCGAACGCGACGGCGAGCCGCTCGATGGAGCGGAGGCGATCGTCGAGGCAGTGCTCGCGAACGAGCGCCTGGTCGGCGTCCACCGGTTCGCCTCGGATCGCTATCGGGTCGAGATCGAGTACCCGGTCAAGACGATCAACGCCAACGAACGCGACTGGGTCTACCAGACCGACACGGGGCCAATCCTGTTCCCCGACCTCGAGTGCGAGCCCGACGAGCTGCTGACCCGGGTGGAGCTCGCGTTCACAGCGGCCAACGACCCGCACTGGGCGGAGTTCATCATCCGCGTCCGGACGCCGATCGCCGACGACGTCGAGGTCTATCACTACTCCAAGGCGATCCGGCAGGGCGGGATCGTCAACGAGTTCTACCGGATCACTGCCGACAGTCCGGGACTGCCGCATCGTGTCGAGCTGCCTGCGCGCGCGCCGGCCACAGGAGGGTCCGCGTGAAGATCACTGCCGTCGAGTCGCGGGTCATCGGCTACGACATCGCGGAGGCGTGGGCCGAAGGTGTCATGCCGGAAGCGATCACCACGACCTGGTACGAGTACTCCTTCGACACGTTCGAGACCGACGAAGGTGTCGTCGGATACACGATGCAGAACGCCAATGTTCGCGATGGCGCGGCGATGGTGAATGTGCTCCACGATCTGTATGCACCGCAGGTCATTGGCGAGGACCCGCTCGCCAGCGAGGCGCTGTGGACGAAGCTACGCCGGCTCAACCGGCATGCCTACAACCTGTCGGACTCGGTCGCCGGTGCAATCGACGTCGCGGTCTGGGACATCCGGGGCAAGGTCGCCGGCCTGCCGATCGCGACGATGCTCGGGCTCGCGCGCAAGAAGATCCCGGCGTACGCGACCGCCCGCAACGTCGAGCCAACGCCGGAGGACGTGTTCAAGGAAGCCCAGGAGCGCCAGGCGCAGGGCTACCACGCGTTCAAGATCCAGTTCTGGGACGGGCTCGATCGCGACATCCCGAGGTTCCGGGCTGCCCGGGAGGCGGTCGGCGATGACTTCCCGCTGATGCAGGACGCGGCCGGAATGTACAGCTACGCCCAGGCGATCGAGGCCGGGAAGGTGCTCGGGGACCTCGGCTACATCTGGTTCGAGGAGCCGATCCCGGACCGGAACCTCCACCAGCTCAAGCGGCTGACCGACCAGCTCGCCGTGCCGATCCTCGCCGGCGAGACGTCACGCGTTCACGAACTCGCAGAAGGCATGCGCATGGGCGCCTTCGACATCGCCCGGGGCGACGTGCTGATGAAGGAGGGCATCACCGGGTTGCGCAAGGCTGTCGGCATGGCCGAGCTGCTGGGTTATGACCTCGAGGTGCACGGAATCAACCAGCCGCTGCTCGATGTGGCCAACCTGCACGTCGCGCTTTCAATGCCGAACTGCCGCTGGTCCGAGACTTTCAATCCGATCTACAACCGGGGCCTCAAGGGTGGCCCGCTCGACATCGATCCCGAGGGCTACAAGCACCTGCCGCCCGGCCCGGGCCTGGGCGTCGAGCTCGACTGGGACTGGATCGACAACAACACCCAGAAGGTCGTTCGGACGCCGGCGGCGTGATGACTACAGCCTGACGACGATGTCCTCGCGCCACGAGCGAATGGCGCCGGTGGCCATCGCCACGGCAATCAGGCCGTCCTTGCCGGTGATCGCCGGCGGTCGGCCGTCTCGGACGGCTTCGACGAGATCGCGCATCTGGTCCGCGAACCCGCGTCGGAAATAGGGGGCGTGTTCGTCCCATGTCGTGTTGGCGTCCGTGAACCGCTCGTCGCGGTAGACGGGTTCGCGGTTGTCGCCGCGGAGCACGTCGACGCCGCCATAAGCATGGACGTCCACTACCGCCTCGGTCCCGATCACGGTGTAGTGGGCGCGTTCCGTCGCCGCGGTGCCCGGGATCTCGTAGGACATGAAGAGATTGGCGAGCACGCCGCCCGGGAACTGGAATGTGGCCATCCCGGTCAGGTCCGGCATGTCCGTTCGGCGAGACGCGAACCGCGCGGTGACCAGCTCCGGTTCGCTCCCGGCGTACCAGCGCACGATGTCGCAGCCATGACTGCCCCAATCAAGCCAAGCCCCACCCTCTCGCGGATCGAGCGGCCAGCCGGTGTTGGAATAACCAGGGAACAGCCGGTGGACGTGGATGGTGATCGGTTCGCCCGCGGTTCCATCGGCGACGAGGTCGTGGCCGACCCTGACGGCTTCGAGCCAGCGCGAGATCTTGGCCAGACTCAACTGGACGCCCGCGGCCGCGCAGGCGTCGATCATCTGGCGGCACTCCTCGGCGCTCAGGCCCATGGGCTTCTCGAGGAGGATGTGCTTCCCGGCTGCCGCAGCGGCCAGCACGTTGGGCAAGTGCGCGGTATGCGGGGTCGCGATCACGACCGCGTCGACGTCCTTGCGGGCGAGAAGCGCGTCGATGGAGGGCTCGGTCTCGGCCCCGAATTCGGCGGCAAGCGCCGGCGCGCGGCTGCCACTCGTGACGGCCACGAGACGCGCGGCCCCTGGCTCCTGCTCGGCGATGGCGACGGCGTGGATGTGGGCCATCTGGCCGGCCCCGATCATTCCGAGCGCGACCGTCACGGCTGCCCTCACTCTTGTGCGACGATTGTCGACAATATACAGCAAGAGTCTGAATATACGGACGCGCTCCGCAGGCGTCAACGGGGTCGGAAGGAGTCGTATGCATCCCAACGTCTGAGCTTAGCCGCGGGACTCCGCGGGCTCCCTGGAGGGCCATGCCGTTGTCAGGCGCACATCTGTCACAGGTGAGCGTGAACAGCTCCGACTTCCTGCCCGATCTGCAGGATTTGCATGCCGTCCACGAGGGAGCTGTCTCGAATTCGCGCCTGAGAACGACATCCGGGGGCTGCCTGGGCTGGGCTGCCCGGCTCCCCGGCCCCGGGCTGCCCCGCTCTGCGCCTGGCACATCGGCCCGATCCAGCGCAGAGCGTGGGATGCTTCCAGCGAAGGAGTCTGTGGCGGTGACATCGTGACCGAACCGGGTGATGTGCTGGACGTGCTCGTCTGCGGTGGCGGGATGGCGGGGTTGTGCGCGGCGGTGAGCGCCATCGAGGCCGGCGCCCGCCCGCTAGTGGCCGAGAAGGGCACCGAACCCGGGGGATCGATGCGGATGTCGGGCGGAACGATCTGGACGGCCCCGAGCATGGCCGTCATGGAGACATGGGTGCCCGGCGGCGATCGCGAACGACAGCGGCAACTAGTCGATGGCCTCGAACCTGGGCTGGCCTGGCTGGACGGACTGGGTGTCGCTCGAAAGGCGCTGATCGAGAGTGATCGCCAGACGGGCGCCGAGGTCGATACGGCGGAGCTGACGGATCGGCTCGTCGCGGCGATCATCTCGGGCGGTGGGCGTCTACTCACGAGTACGGCGCTCGACGCTATCGCGCCCCGTGATGGCAACAGCCCCGCATCCGTCACAGTCATCGAGGCGGGTGGAGACCGGCGCGTGATCCGAGCACGCTCGGTCGTGATCGCCACCGGCGGGTTTGGTGGAGGTCGCGACCTTCTCGAGCGGTATGTCAGCCCGTTCTCGGCTGCGATGCTCCTTCGGGCGAACCCGAACAGCACCGGCCAAGGGCTGCTGGCGGCGGTTGGCGCCGGCGGCCGGACGACGGCGTCGATGTCGACGTTCTATGGGCACACGATGCCCGTGCTGCCGGTTGATGTGCCGCCCGCGCAATGGGTCTCCGTCACGCAGTACTACACACAGGACGCGATCCTCGTCAACGAGCTCGGCGAGCGGTTCTTCGACGAGAGCCGATCGATGGCCGACGAAACTGCGCCATTCGAGATCGTGCGCCAACCTGGCGGGCGGGCCTGGCTGGTGATGGACCGCCGAATCCACGACGACGTACCGCTACCCGATCGATCGCGCGCGCGTGCGCGCGAGGCATTCGCCAATGCGGTTGCCGCAGGCGCCCCGAACGTGACGGCGGACACGCTGGACGGGCTGGCCGATGGCCTGGCGGCGATGGGCGTAGACCGTTCCGGGTTCCTGGCGACGATCGAGGCGTTCGGGAAAGCGGTGTCCGCCGGGACCGCCGCCGAGCCCCCCATCTCGCGCCGCCGCGGGGCCTTTGCGTTGGAGGAACCGCCGTTCCGGGCCCTTGCGGTTCGCGCGGGGATCACCTTCACGCTCGGCGGGATCGATGTCGACAGCGACCTGCGCGTCCTGGGCCAGGGCGGGCAGCCGATCCCGGGACTGTACGCGGCCGGTGCCGATGCGGGTGGGACCTACGACCGCGGATACATGGGCGGGCTCGTGCTGGGCCTCGTCCAAGGACGCGCGGCCGGCCAAAGCGCGGCGTTGAACACCGACTAGGGAGGAGCGCGTCGATGACCGACCCCAGCGAGCCGCGTGTCTTCAGGCTCGATGCCGCCCAGGTTGGCGCCAACGACCCCACGTCGCGCTCGGCCCGGATCGTGACCCCCGAGACGACCGGCTCCGAGCGCCTGTACGCCGGGATGTTCTGGAGCGAGCCCGGGTCACGCGGTGGCTGGTCGGTCCGGGGCGACGACCCCGATGAGGGTCGGACGGTCGACGGTGTTCCGCACCTCGGCTCGCACGACGAGGTCTACCTCTGCCTGCGCGGCCGTGTCCGGGTAACGTGGGACGGGGGCTCGTTCGAATTCGCGGCGAACGACATCGTCTATTTCCCGACTGGCCACACGTACCAGACCGAGGTCGTCAGCGACGAACCGGTGCAGGTGTTCTACGTGATGGGCCCGGCCCCACGGTGGATGACCACCCTCGAACCGTGACGCCTACACCACCGAACGACGGGCGTGGGCGAGCTCGGCGCGACCGCCAACGGTGAGCAGTCCGAGTTCGTTGGCGACCGTGACCATCAGGAACCCCTGTTCGAGGTACCGATTGGCGGTCGCGCCGTCGCCGGTATGGATCCCCGGTGCGACGCCGTGGCGCCGGCACGCGGCAAGCACCGCCTCGATGGCATCGGCATGGATTTTCGCCTCATCCCCGTTCCAGTCTTCGGACCACGCCGACATCCCGAGGCCCAGGCCGAGGTCGCCCGGGCCGATGTAGATCGCGTCGACGCCCGGCGTGGCGGCGATCTCGTCGACGTTCCGCAGCCCCGCGGCGGTCTCGACCATCACGACGCACGCGGCATCATCGAGCCCTTCGAGGCGTTTTGATGCCCGCAGGAGCGAACCCCGGACGGGCCCGACCGAACGGCCTCCGCGCGGTGGGTAATGGCAGGCGGCCGCCGCGCGCGCGGCCTCCTCGGCTGAGTTGACCATCGGCACGATGATGGCCACTGCCCCGACGTCGAGCGCCAGGCCAATCGTCGCGAAGTCGTTGGCCGGGACGCGTGTCGTGGGCGCGGCGCCGTGCAGCTCGATCGACCGGAACAGGCTCGCCAGGGACGAGCCGTCGGCCAGCCCGTGCTGCTGGTCGATGCAGATCTCGTCGAATCCGCAGGTAGCGAGGTACTCGGCGATCTGGGGGTCAGCAGTCGTCAACCACCCGCCAAGACTGGGCTTGCCGGACCGCCACAGCTCGAGCAGCGGATTGACCGACGCCATTGTTGCCTCCGATGCCCGGGCCGCCCCAGAGGGGCGGCATCCACGGGCACATGCATTGGAGATTGTCGACAATCGGGATGATACGCCGAGGACGAAAGCCGCTTCCTACGGGCCGGCCGAGACGAACCGCTCGAGACGCGCATCCTCGCGGAACCCGATTCGGGCGTAGACGCTCCGCCCCATGAGCGACGCGGTGAGGCTCGCCCGCTCGAACCGCTGTCTCCGCGCGATGGCGAGGACGGCGAGCGTCGCGGCCGTCCCGAACCCGGCCCCCCGTGCCTCAGGCACCGTACCGACATTCGTGACGAACCCGAAGTCACCCGCCGGAAAGAGCGAGGCGCAGGCCACGGGCGCGCCGCGATCACGGACGAGCACGTGCCACCACGGTGGTTCGCGGTCGTAGAAGGCGCCGCGATACAGCTGCTTCCAGGCCACGATCGAACGGGGATCGGCCCAGCCGTATGCCCGAGCCATGACGCCGAGCCACTCGTCGAGCAGCGCCTCGCCGACTTCCTCGATCTCGGCGTCGGGTGCGGGAAGGCCGCCGACGTCCACCACCATCCCGAACTCGGGCTCGGCTTCCGTCAGGCCGCGTGCCAGCAGACGCGACCCGAGGTCGGCGGGCGCCGTGGTCGGCCCGATCCACCAGGTCGCCGGCAGCGTCCCGTTGCTGGTGACCGCAGCACGCGCCTCGTCTATCCGGGCGTCGATCGCGTCGTCGGCCCCGCGGAGCCGGATCCCGTACACGTGGTTGAGGCTGGCCAGCGGACGGCCGGATGCGAGCCAAGCGATGTCCGGGGCGTCATGGACGGTCGCTCCGGGCAGGCGCGCCAGGAGCGAAAGCGCCGCCTTGAGCGATGCCTCGGATTCGGTCACGCCACCCGACTGCCGGAGGAATCCACCGCCCGGGTCTCGACCGCGTGATGGCGGAGATACGCCTCGTCAATCTCGATTCCGAGACCCGGACCGTCCGGCACCGTGACCCACCCGTTGTCGAAATGGAGAGGCGTCGCCAGGAGGCCGGCGCGGTGCGGGTTGTCGTCGACTCCGTATTCGAGGTAGAGCAGGTCTGAGGCGGGCGATCGGTTGGGGTCGGGCAGGCTCGCGAGCACCTGGACCCCGGCCGCGATCCCGATCGCGTTGTTCGAGGTGTGCGGCATCGTCGCGATCGAATGCACCGCCGCGAGGTCCGCGATCCAGAGGGCCTCGGTTATCCCACCGCAGATGACCGGCTCCGGCTGGACGATGTCGACCCCGCCGTCGCCGAGGAGGGCGATCGCCGCGCTCCTTGTCTCCAGGATCTCGCCACCGGCCAGAGCGATGTCGAGCGCGGCCGCGAGACGCGGGTACCCCGCGTAGCCCTCGCGCTGGTGGACAGGCTCCTCGAACCAGATGAACCCGAGGCCTTCGAGGATCTTGCCCATCTCGATCGCCCGCGGGAACGTATAGCCGGCGTTGCCGTCGGCCATCAGGTGGAAGTCGTCGGGCACGGTCGCGCGCACCTTCTCGAGGAGCTTCGCCTCGTGGGCTACCGGATACCGGCCGACCCGGAACTTCATGGCGGTGAACCCGGCCGCCCGGATCCGCTCGACCTCGGCAGGCCAGGTATCGGCCGGGTCCTTGCCTTCGATATAGCCGCCAGAGGCTGCGTACGCCCGGACGCGCATTCGCTGCGGGCCGCCAAACGAGGCCGAGACACTGATGCCGAGCTGCCGGGCCCGCAGGTCCTCGAGCGCAATCATCACGGCAGACACGGCATAGGGATGCTCGGCGGACCAGCGGACGTCGCGGATATGGGCTCGCAGCGGCTGTGCCGACTTGCCGATCAGCACCGGAGCAACGGCTTCCACGATCGCCGGGATGCCCGGTACCGAATAGGTCTCGCCCCAGCCAGCCCGGCCGTCGGCGTCGGTGATCTTGACGAGAACGTAGGCGTGGGCGCTGGACAGGGCGATGGAGGGACCCGTCCGTGGGTTCAGCGGATGGCTGACCAGGAAGGTCTCGACCTGTCGAATCACCCGGCCTTCGTCGGTTCCCGACGGCATGGTTTCAGTACCCTCGTTCTGGATCCACCCGATTGAGGAGCGGCTCACCGGCGACGAACCGGCGGAGGTTCTCCGCCACCAGCCCGGCAAGCTCGCGCGACGACGCGCCGGACACGTGAGGCGTGATCACCACGTTGGGCAGGTGCCAGAACGGACTGGACTCGGGCAGCGGCTCCTCCCCGAACACGTCGAGGACGGCACCGCCGATACGTCCCGCCGCGAGCGCGTCGGCGAGGGCCGTCTCGTCGACGACGGGGCCACGCCCGGTGCTGATGAGCCAAGCGTGG
Source organism: Candidatus Limnocylindrales bacterium (assembly GCA_046712485.1). Lineage (GTDB taxonomy): Bacteria > Chloroflexota > Limnocylindria > Limnocylindrales > CSP1-4 > SPCO01. The sequence continues at coordinate 5,657 of JBKKCW010000272.1, read as the reverse complement.
CCGGGCAAGGCGGCAAGGACGTCGCGGCTCACCACACCCCGGCTGGCGGTGGTGAGCGGGAGCGTGACCGAGACGTAATCAGCTTGGACTGCTACCTCGCGGAGCTCGTCGATGCCGGCGATCCGCTCGGGGATCAGGCCTTCCGGATCGCCGGTCCCGGGCGCCCGGAACCCGTCGTCCGTGTGGACCAAAGGATTCGCCTTGACGGCGATGACCCGCATCCCGTGAGCCGCGGCCAGCCGGGCGATCTCCCGGCCGATCCCGCCGTAGCCGACGATGAGGAGCGTCCGCCCGCGAACCGATTCACCAAGGAGTTCGTCCTCCGGGCCGTCGGGCCAGCGGCCGATGAGCTGCTGCTCGCGTCGCCGATCCATCCGTTCGGCCACGCGGAGTATCGCCGCGATCGTGTACTGCGCGATCGAGGTCGCATACGCACCGCGCGCATTGGTGAGGGTGATCTCGGGCGGCCATGCGGCGTCTTCGCCGACGAGGTGCTCGACACCGGCCGACAGCACCTGGAGCCAGCGCAGGCTTGGCGTCTTCGTTCTATCCCCCGGCAGGTTGCGCCCGATGAGGCCGTCGAGGTCCTCCGACGCGACCGAATTGATCGCCGCCTGATCGCTGCCGTCCGTCACCCGCAGGTGAAGGCGCGGCGAAACGGCCTTGAAAGCGGCGATCGCCTCCGGCTCGAAGTCGAAAGCGATCCCGACCGTCACGTCGGGTCCCGATGCGCTCACGTGCCGGTGCTCACGTCGCCGATCGTCACGCGTACTCGAGCGCGCCCGGCTTGTACGGGTGCTGCTCCACGAACGACGGATCGAGCGAGATCCCGAGGCCAGGCTCGGTTGGTCGTTCGACGAACCCGTCGGTCAGCCGAAGCCCCTCGGTCAGGAGCTGCTTGCGGATGTTGTCGGGCGCGAGGGCGCATTCGACGAACCGCGAATTCGGGCTGGCGAAGGCGACGTGAAGATTGGCCATGAACCCGGGGCCAACGGCGCCACCAGTGTGCACGATCAGCCCGACGTGCCGTTGTTCGGCAAGGCGGGCGACGTCCCGCGTGACCGCGATGCCGCCGACATGCGTGGCGTCCGGCTGGACATAGTCGAGGGCGCCGGCGTCGAGATAACGGGCGAACTCATCAACGCCGGTAAGGCATTCGCCCCCCGCGATCGGCACGCTGGTCATGGTGCGCAGCTCGGCGTACCCGGCCGGGTCGTCGTAGCGGAGCGGCTCCTCCATGAACAGCAGGTGGAACGGCTCGAGCGCCCGGGCAAGGTCGAGGGCGGTTCGCCTCGACCATGGCTCGCGGACCTGGACTGCGTGGCAGTCCGTCGCGAGCTCGATCTCGGAGCCGAGCGCCTCGCGCAGAGCCCCGAACTTGTCGCGCTCGTCGGCGATCCGCACCGCCGTGCTGACGCCATACCAGGTGCCATACGGCGGCGTGCCCGGTGCCGTCGTGAACCCACCCGGTCGGCCGTCGAAGCCGGTCCCGATCTTGAGCCCACGGAAGCCGAGGGACGCGTAGCGACGGGCCTGGTCAACGGTCTTCTGGAGCGGCCATGCTCCGGTTCCACCCGATGCATACAGCGGCAATCGGTCGTGGGCCGGGCCGCCCAGCAACTCATGAACCGGGCGGCCCGCAGCCTTGCCGGTGAGGTCCCACAGCGCCATCTCGATGCCCGACAGCACGGACAACCCGAGCCCGACGCGCCCCCACCACAGCGACCGCTGGTAGAGCTCACGGAAACAAGCCTCGGGTTGCGTCGGGTCGAGTCCGAGCGCGACCAGGAGCCCGCCGTAGTAGTCGACGAGCGGCGGCACGCTGGCCGGGAGGAAGTAGCCCATGATCGTTTCGCCGACGCCGGTGAGCCCCTCGTCGGATTCGACCACGATCAGCGCCGCCGTCCGTTCGAAGACCTCGCCCGGCTGCCAGAACGGATCCCCGGTCCAGGGCGCGGTCGCGAGGACGCTCCGGACCGCGGAGACCCGCATTCCGGTCAGCCTGCGACGCCGACGATAAGGTCGCCGGTGGCCGCCGTGACGTCGGCCAGGCCGCACAACCCCGCGTCATCCGCGAGCTCCGTGCGAAGACCGTCGAGAACCCGCGCAACGCCCTCGGCCCCACCGACGGCGAGGCCCCACATCGCCGGTCGGCCGATCATCACGGCACGCGCGCCAAGCGCCAGAGCAATCAGGACGTCGCTGCCGCGGCGGACGCCGCCGTCGAGGTAGACCTCCGCGCCTTGGGCGCCTTTGACGACATCCTCAAGCGCGTCGAGCGTGGCGATCGACCGTTCCAGCTGGCGGCCGCCGTGGTTGGACACGATGATCGCGGCCGCACCGGCGTCGATGGCCCGTGAGGCGTCGCCGGACGTCATCACGCCCTTCGGCACGATCGGCAGCGTGGTCACGGATACGAGCCAGGTCAGGTATTCCCAGGTGTTCGAGGCGATGAGCCCCGGCGACGCGTCGAAATGGGCGAACTTCGCACCCGCGGGCAATCGGAACCCGAGATGCGGCGAGGTGTGGTTGACCCCGATCGGCGTGTTCACGAGGGGCACGATCGCCTTTGCGCCCGCGGCTTCGGCCCGGGCGATCACACCGGCGAGGGCGTCGCGATCGTCCCAGTTGTAGAGCTGGAACCAGAGCGGCAGGCCCGGCGCGGCCGCGGCGATGTCCTCGATGCTTGTCGTGGCATTGACGGCGACTGTGAGCAGGCTCCCGGCCTGGGCGGCGCCCCGTGCCATTGCGATCTCGCCGTCGGGATGCGCGGCCCGTTGCAGGCCCATCGGGCCGACCACGACGGGTGCCGAGATTGGCGCGTCCAGAACGGTAGTTGCCGTGTTGATTGCTGAAACGTCGACCAGGACGCTCGGCCTGAGCCGTCGACGCCGGAACGCCGCCTCGTTGTCGCCGTCGAATCCAGCCCCGGATCCCGACCGGATCCATTCGTAGGTTGGTGTGTCGAGGAGGTGGCGAGCGATGTCCTGGTAGGTCCGGGGTTCGAGACGCGCGACGAGCGAATCGCTCATCGGCGCGTGTTGGAGAATGACATCGAACCTCATTCGCCCATGGACGGGCGTCGACGTGACAATGTAGATTGTCGACAATCTAATGTTCCGACTCCGGGCGAGTCAAGCCAATCGGCCCGGGTCGACGGAGGCATGCCGTGGGCATCGTCGTGAACCTGCTGCCGGTCGAGCGGCGAGTCCTGCGCCACGAGGTCCTGCAGGGTCTGCGCAACGGGATCCTCTCGGGCGAGATCGCGCCCGGGACTCGGCTGCTCGAGGTCCCGCTCGCGAATGAGCTCGGGGTCAGCCGCGGCCCGGTTCGCGAGGCGCTGCGACAGCTCGAACAGGAAGGGCTCGTTGAGTTCTTCCCCCATCGGGGCGCGGTGGTCGTCGGGGTCGCCGAGGCGGAGGTTGAGACGATCTACGGGATCCGTGCCTTGCTCGAGGGGCGGGCCTTCGCGCGCGCCTGCCGGGTCGTGACCGATGCCGATCTCGACGCCCTGGACGAGACCGTGGAGCTGATGATCACGGCGAGCGAAGCGGGCGACGTGGCGGCCGTCACGGAACACGACCTGCAGTTCCACGGCCGGGTCGTGGAGATCTCCGGGTTCCAGTACCTGCGCCGGCTGTGGACGAGCATCGACGGCGTCGTCCGATCGCGCACCGCCAACAGCGCGGCCCGGCCCGAGCTGGCCGACCCGACCGAGGCCCGCGAGTGGTTGATCGGCCCGTCAATCGAGCACCGCGAGCTTGTCGTCGCCCTCCGCAGCCGTCGTCCAGCGGTGGCCTCGCGGGCGGCCACCCAGCATGTGACTCGCGGTCTGGAGCGACTCCGCGCCGACAATCGGCGATGATCGAACGGGCCGAGGTCCTCGTCCTCAGCCACCGGCTGTCGCGGATCCGGCTCTTCTCGACGGGCTCGAACATCACCCGCGACTCGGTCGTCGTGCGGCTCCAGGATGCAGACGGGCACGTCGGCTGGGGTGAGACGTACCTCGTCCCCGGGGCGGTCGAGACCTGCCGGGAGATGGCTGTCGAGCTGCCGGGTCGCGATTCGGAGGCGTCGTCCCGTGACCTTGCGTCACGCCCCGACCTGCACCGCTGGGCCCTCGGCGCGGTGTCGATGGCACTCGATGACCTCCGGGCGCGAGCGCGAGGCATCCCTGTCTCCGCGCTCTACGGTCCCCGGCTGCGCGAGCGTGTCCGACCCTACGCCTCGAGCCGCGGCTACGTCGAAGGGAGCACGCCGTTCGACGCGTGGTCCGAGGAGGCGGACGTCGTGTACGCCGCGGGGTTCCGGGCGATGAAGCTCCGGATCGGACGCCACGAGCTCGACTCCGAGATCGCCGCGATCGAGCAGGTCGTCGCCGGCGCTCCACCGATGACCTGGATGGCCGACGGCAACGGCGCCTACACGTTCGATGAGAGCCGGCGTCTCGGGGAGACGCTGGAACGGCTCGGTTTCCGGTGGCTGGAGGAGCCACTGCCGACCGCCGACTACGCCGCCTATGCGCCGCTCGCGACCGACTTGGCGATCCCGCTGGCCGGCGGGGAGATCCTCGAATCCGCCGATGCCGCCACGCCGTTCCTCTCTGGAGGATCGTTCGATTTGGTCCAGCCCGACGTGTCGATCTGTGGCGGCATCGGGGGCGTCCTCGAAATCGCTGCAGCGGCGACCGAGGCCGGGCGATGGGCCGTCCCGCACGCCTGCAGCGGTGCGATCGCGACCGCCGCGACCCTCCAGGTCCTCGCGCTGCTCGACGTTCCAAATGACGCACCCGCGTGGGCCGAGCCGCTGCTCGAGTTCGACGTCGGCGAGAACCCGATCCGGACCGACATTGCGGCCACGCCGCTCGTACCGCTGGACGGCTGGATGGCCATCCCGGACGGTCCGGGCCTTGGGCTCGAGATCGACGAAACGGCGGTTCGGCGGCTGACCATCGCAGCCTGACGTGGCCAGTGAGTCGGCGGAGACCGCGGAGGATGCTCGGGCCGCGGCGGCGCTCGACGCCAACTTCGGCGAGCTCCTGGCATGGTACGGCTCGGCGCCGGGCGGGGAGGTCCGGCGTGACGCCGACCTGCTGCTGACCTTCTCGGGCGTCTCGTTCAGGGCGATCAACGCGGCCGCGTTGGCCGATCTGGAGGCTTCGATCGCGACGCAACGCATCGATGACGCGGTCGGCTGGCTCAGGAGTCGGACCGATGGCTGGCGCTGGCTCGTCGGGCCGTCGTCGCGGCCGCTGGACCTGGGCGAGCGGCTCGTTGCTGCGGGGCTGGAGCAGGTGGGCGACACCGCGGGTATGGCCCTGGATCTTCGTGGCAGGCGAACCGGAGCGCAGCTGCCGGCCGGTGTCACGACGGAGCTGGTGACCGACGAGGCCGGGCTCGAACGGTGGCGCGATGTGCAGGTGCGAGGCCTCGGTCTCGACGCTGCGTCGGCCGTGGCGTGGTGGACCGCCCATCGACGCCTGGGCAACGAGGCCCGGGCCCCGCTTCGGAACTGGGTCGCGTTCCTCGACGACGCGCCGGTCGCGGCTGCCGCGCTGTTCGTCGGCGCGGGCGCGGCTGTGATCTACAACGTGTGCACCGTGCCGGAGGCGCGCGGTCGCGGGATCGGTTCGGCCGTCACGGCCGTCGCCATCGATG
>JBKKCW010000271.1:0-4054 GCA_046712485.1 Candidatus Limnocylindrales bacterium | reverse complement strand
GCTCCACGCCATGCCCGCTGCCACGACGGATCGCCCCCGTGCCGCCGGGCTGTGTCGCGCCGTCCGTCAGATGGGGCTCGGCGGCGGCAAGAAACCGCTGCAGATCGCCGAGCCGATAGCGCCGATCACCTCGAGCGTTGATCCGGAAGTAGCGAAGCCGGCCGGCATCGCTCCAGGTGCGGATCGTGTTGGGGTGCACGCCGATCAGCCGTGCGGCCTTGGTGACCGACAGCGTCGCATCGATGGGTCGAGAGTGAACGGTGTTTGGCATCTTCAAATGGAGGAAATGTGAACTCGACGACACGAGCCTACCAAGCTCACATTTCTTGCCAATAGGACGATGGTCCGGGCCGTCAGATGTCGCGCTGACGAGTCATCCGGATGTAGCCCAGCGTAAGAAAACAGGCCACGACCCCGATCGACAACACCACGACCAGGGCGAACAGGGGATCGCCGACGAGGCCCGGACCCTGCCCTGAGCTGCGGGGGTCACCGCCGGTCCCGCCCGCCGGGCTCGGGGACGCGGCCATGACCTGGCCTGCGAGGAGCAGCCAGCCGATCATCGAGAGGCCCGCCGCGGCGAGGACCCGCAGTGGCGCGCACACGGGCGCAATCGGGCTCATGTCAACGCGTCGAGACCGGCCCACGCCAGCCCGACCGCGATGAGGGCCACGCCCGCCACCACAGTCGACGCGACCAGGGCGGGCTGGATCCGCCGGCCCTCCGCGAGGACGCGCATGGCATCTGGTCGATCCATCGTAGCGAGGATGAGCGGCCTGCCCAATCCGGCGGACATCCTGATGGCCCCATCGTCACCGACCCTCGGCACACCGGCGACGATCGCATGCTCCACGGATGACACCTGCTCGATCCGCAGCCGCAGCGGCGTCGTTGGGGACGTGCCGGCAGGAACGCGATCGGGGGCATCGGCCGCCGTGCCCACCGACTCGCGTACGACGACGACGAGTCCGATATCGAGCGCCTCGTCATCGATGGCGACCGAGTCGAGGCCCTCGCGCACTTCGAATGGCACGCGCTCCCGCCGGTCGTCGAGGTCGAGCCATCGGGAGCCATCGAGCAGCTGGAGTCGCGTCCGTCGAAAGACGAGCGGACGGTGCGCGTCGTCCTCGAAGTCGCTTTCCGAGTCGACACGACCCGCGACCTGGACGTAGCGCGGCGGGCCGCTTGCCAGGGCACGCGCCTCGGCGACGCTGACCACGGGCGCCGTTGATAGCAGGGCACCCACCCGGTACCGAGGACCGAGCCGTCGGCGGATGAGGAATCCGGCGGCGAGCGCGACGAGACCCGCGGCCAGGAGCATCAGGGGAGACACGGCCGCCATGGTACGCGCCGGTCGGTCGGCGGACATGCAAGGGCCCGAAGAAACCGTAACCGACACATGGGCGTTGATGCGATCTCAGCCATTAGTATCGCTGGGCCCCTCCGGGCTGAATCAGACGATAGGTGGCGGGCCGCGGGCCGGTCAATCTGCCTGTCCACCAATGCGGACGCGTTCTGTCGAGTTATCCACGGCCTGTCCACAGTGGGACGCTAACCGCTGGCACGCCCCGTCGCAGGATCCAGGGCACGGATCTGGCCTCCAAAGCCGGTCAGGATCAGGCGCCCGCCCACGAGCTCGGAGGCGGTGATCACGTCGGAGTGGGCGACGCGCCATGCGACAGTGCCGTCCTGCAGGACCGCGAAGGTCTCCAGCTCCGATTGCACCAGGACGTGCTCCAACCGTGGTGAGCCGAGGAGCGCCACGATGGGCGTGGCCGAACGATGTTCCCAGCGGACGTGCCCGGTCTCGACCTCGAAGCCGAACGAATGGAACCCGTACGACACGACGAACAGCGCCTCGGAATCCCAGTGGAGCGCACGCGGCTCGTCGTAGATCATCGAGGCAAATCGAGCGGTCCAGGCACCACGGGGGCCCTCCAGCCGAAGCTCGGCACGGCACAGCGTCTCCGGATCGGCCGCGACTCGCGGGCCAACGTCGACGAGTTCCCCACCGAGCTCGGACAGGGCAAAAACAGCGGCGCCCGACGCACTGCCGCCCCACCGCCAGCGCGCCCGAACGCCGCCCGGATAGGCGATCGTGCTGTTGCCCGGCTCCGTCGTCACCGCCACGCGGGTCGGTCAGGAGCCGGCGCGGTTGGCGGCAGCGTCGCGGCCGGCGGCTTCGCCGTCGGGCACTGGCTGGATCTCGGTGATGGGAGCCACGGTGGCATTGGCAAGCACGCGAAGGGTAGCCGGCGGGACCGGGAAGACGGCCGTCGGGAGGCCCGCAGCCGCCCACACGATCGGGAAGCGGCCGAGGTCCGGATCCATGATCACCCGTATCGGCCGGGTATGCCCGATCGGAGGGATCCCGCCGATGGAGAACCCGGTCAGGTCGTGGGCTTCGCGGGCGGTCGCCCGGCGGACGTCGGCCTGCCCCGCCACGGCGGCGAGCCTGGCAAGGTCGACCCGGTTGTGGCCGGCGACGAGGCAGAGGAGCGGATCCGCGTCATCACCCGCCGGATCGACGAAGACAAGCGATTTCACGATCTGCCCGAGCTCGGCACCCAGGGCCTTGGCGGCCTCGGCGGCGGTGTGCGTCGATTCGTCGAAGCGCGACACTTCGAGTGTGACGCCCTTGCGCATCGCCGCGTCGAGGACGCGCTGGATCGAGGGGTGGGCGGGCTCGTCGGGCACGGCCGGAGTCTAGCATCGGGTCACGCGCACGGACGGCGCGGGCGTAGCATCCGCGGATCATGAACGCCCTCATCCTGGCCGACGGCGATGCTCCCGACCGCGGCGCGCTCGATCGCGCTTGGCCGGGCTGGGATGCCGGCGTCGGTCTTGTCATCGCGGCCGATGGCGGTGCCAGGCACGCTGCCCGACTCGGTGTCGCTATCGACGCCTGGGTCGGTGATGGCGACTCGCTCGATGCCAGCGGCATGGCAGCGCTCCAGGCAGCTGGCGTGCCCATGCGACCGGCCGATCCGCACAAGGACGAGTCGGACACGGAGCTTGCCGTTCACGAGGCGCTCGCCCGGGGAGCGGCGGGGCTGGTCATCGTCGGGGCGCTCGGCGGTCAGCGGATCGACCACACGCTCGCGAACATCGGACTGCTGACGATGCCCGAGCTGTCGGATCGGCCGGCGGTGCTCCTCGACGCGCGGACGCGGATCACCCTCATCCACGGCCCAGCCGCGGATGGCTCCCCCGTCCAGCGGTCACTCGCGGGGCGGATCGGCGACCTGGTATCACTCCTGCCGCTCGGCACGGACGTCGCCGGCGTCACCACGCGCGGACTCGTCTATCCGCTGAGCGACGAGGTCCTGGCCAGCGGCCCGGCCCGGGGCCTCTCGAACGTTCGCGACGCCGCCAACGCGATGGTATCCGTCGTGTCCGGCCGGCTGCTTGTCGTGGAATCCCCTGCTACGCTCTTGTCATGAGCGTGCCAGCCGTGGGCGACCAGGCTCCCGACGTCGCCCTGCCCGACGAAACCGGGACTGTCCATCACCTGACCGACCAGCGTGGTCGCTGGACCATCCTGTATTTCTACCCGACCGATGACACGGCCGGTTGCACCGTCGAGGCGTGCGAGTTCCGTGACCAGAACGACGTGATCCGGGAACGCGGCGCGGACGTCTGGGGGATCAGCCCGCAGGGCGCCGCCAGCAAGCGGAAGTTCCGTGAGAAGTTCGGCCTGCCCTTCACCCTGCTGGCCGACGAGGGCCACCAGGTCGCCGAGTCGTACGGCTCGTGGGTCGAAAAGAAGAACTACGGCAAGACCTACTGGGGCACCGCACGCAACACGTTCCTGATCGATCCGGATGGCCGAATCGCCCGGGTCTGGCAGAAGGTCAAGCCCGAGGGTCATGCTGGCGAGGTCCTTTCCGCGCTCGATGAGCTCGGGGCCGCCGTCGGGTGATCGCCGGGAATCAAGAGGCTTCGCTCGTGGGGGGAGACGAGCGAAGCCTCGGCCGCAAGCGTACTGCCCGGAGCAGGGTGACGCAACACGCAGCCGCGTCACCCGGCGCGGGTGCGGCGTATTGATGACAGA